>QMQC01000007.1 GCA_003648875.1 Actinomycetota bacterium | reverse complement strand
GGCGAGCGCAGCAGGTCGCGGTGGGTTATCTGCGCTATGTCGTGGACATTATCGGTATTGCGGGGCAACTGAGCCCATTTCGTGGATCGTCTCGCCATCCTGCTCCCCGAGGCAAGCCGCCACCCGGATTGGCAGTCGACAGTCGCTCACATCCAGAACGCATTTGTGCTGCGATTTGGGCGGGTAGTCACGGTGTCCATAGGTGTTCCAAATGCAGACGCATTTCCCCACAGGCGATACTCCGCGTGGTCACTCATCGAATAGCGCGAGGTAACTCAAACACCAGTGTCTGGACATTCAGGCGCCCCAAGGCTTAACTCAGAGTGAGAGCACGCCTCGGTCGGTGGTGCAAGAAGAGAGAGCAAAGGAGACCCAATGAGCAACCCAAGTGTCCCAGTCGGTACATTGCCAGACCTGGGGGTCGTGCCGGATTCGATGTTTGCGCAGGTTGTCCGAACAGAACGTATGGGTGACCCGCGAAATGCGTTCGTGGTGGAAGAGATGCCGGTTCCTGAACCAGGCCCACGCGACGTTCTCATCGCAGTCATGGCCGCTGGTATCAACTTCAACAACGTCTGGGCGGCGAAGGGTGTGCCGATCGATGTCATCAAGGTTCGTCAGAAGGGCGGCGACTCCCGCGACTTCCACGTCGGAGGCTCCGATGCGTCGGGCATCGTGTGGGCGGTAGGCGAGAGTGTCACGAAGGTCAGCATCGGCGATGAAGTCGTGGTTCACCACGGCGTCTGGGATGAGAATGATCCATGGATTTTGGCAGGCAAGGATCCCATGACTGCCCCATCATCCAAGATCTGGGGTTACGAGACAAACGACGGGTCGTTCGCCCAGTTCTGTCTCGCAGCCGAGCATCAGGTCATGCCGAAGGCGCCTCGTCTCACATGGGAGGAGGCTGCCGCAGCGACCTTGGTGGGAACGACCGCATACAGGATGCTTCACGGATGGTCCGGAAACACCGTTGGGGAGGGCGATATCGTGCTCGTGTGGGGCGGCTCCGGCGGCCTCGGGACCCAGGCAATCCAACTGGTGACGCTCGCCGGCGCAAAAGCGATCGCGGTAGTTTCGAGCGCCGAACGAGGGCGGTACTGCCAGGACATCGGGGCCATCGGATACTTGGACCGCAAGCAGTTCTCGCATTGGGGCGTCCCACCGCACTGGGCGGACACCGACGCCCAACGAGAATGGACTGCGGGCGCACGCGCCTTCGGGAAGGCATTGTGGGATGTTGTCGGTGAGCGCCGCAATCCAAGCATCGTCTTCGAACACCCGGGTGAGGACACAATTCCCACGTCGATCTTTGTTTGCGATTCGGGGGGGATGGTTGTCATCTGTGCCGGAACAACCGGCTACACAGCAGTGGTAGACCTCCGATATCACTGGATGAGACAGAAGCGACTTCAGGGATCACACGGCACGAACGACGAACAGGCCTACGCATACAACCAACTCGTTGTTGATGGGAAGATCGATCCATGTCTCGGCCAAGTCGCAGAGTTCGATGACATCGGTGACGTCCACCATGACATGGACCTCGGCCAGCTTTCGCCAGGCAACACGGCCGTGCTCATCGGCGCTCCCGAGCCCGGTCTCGGTCGCACCTCGTAGAGAGCTGATACGCGGTGTTTGGATGGCTCGCGTACGATGCATACCTGGCAAAATGCCGAGGAGGCCTGGTTCTAGCTGGGAGAAACAGATGACACGCTCCACTGGTTGACATGCCTCCAGTTCATCGTCACACGGAGACGTGAGGTCGCCGGTCTGGTTCGTTCCGGGCACACGAGTGTGCACATCAGAGTTTGAACACACGTCCAGGCCAGCTGAGGCGCCCGCCACAATTCGATACCCCCTGGGGGTATAATTCGATCATGGACCTTCAACATGAGGACCGCGACGACATCATCAACCGGCTCAAACGTGTCGAGGGCCAACTTCGAGGCCTCCAGGCCATGATCGATGACAGTCGCGACTGCAACGACGTGTTGACTCAGTTCGCTGCGGCGAACCGTGCGTTGAGCAGGGCGGGCTTCCGGTTCTTCTCCGCAACGATGGAGGAGTGCAGACGCAATCCAGATCTCGCAGATGCGCAGGGTTACTCCCCCGATGCACTCGAGAAGATGTTCCTCCGGCTTGGCTAGCCGTCCGTTGCCTGACATGGAACGGAAGGCAAGGGTCAGGTGACTAGCATCCGCCTCGAACCGCACTCGGAGGATCAATGACCGAAAACCCCCCCACCGAGCCGCAGCAAGAACGGCCCGATACAAGTGATGTGTCGTCAGAATCGAAAGTGTGGGCTGTCGCCGCACACCTCCTGCCCTTGGCAGGTATCTATATCATCGGTGCCCTGATGGTCTGGCTCATCAAGCGCGATGAGGATGCGTTCGTTGAGGCACATGGGAGGGAAGCACTCAACTTCCAGCTATCGGTACTGATCTACGGTTTGATCTCGGCGCTGCTCATCATCGTTCTCATCGGATTTCTGATGTTGATCGCCCTGGCCATCTTCTCGTTCGTAATGGCGATTATCGCAGCGGTCAAAGCCGCGAACGGCGAGACATATCGCTATCCCATGACAATGAGGATGGTCAAGGGTCGCTAGGCCCCTGGGTCGTCTGCACCGTCTCAAGTAGGGCGAGATCCACAACTCGGTCGGCAAGGAGTCCGATTGGTGCACTCCTCATCGCGGTACCATACCCCTCTGGGTATTCATCGAGACGTGGGCCCCATTCTCACATCCATTGCAACACCACCGGAGAAATCGCGTGATCTTCCGACGCTACAAGACAGGCGTTGACGTAGCTACTGCTCACAAGATGGCATCGGACGACGGATACGTGATCCTCGATGTTCGCACAGCCCGCGAGAGATCCCAGGGACACCCACCCGGGTCGATCCACATCGTCCTCGAGGCAATCCCTGATCATCTCGACGAGCTCAAGGGCAAGAAGGTCCTCGCATTCTGCAGGAGCGGGAATCGGTCAGATACTGCTGCTCGCCTCCTGGCATGGCACAACATCGAGGCTCACAACGTAAAAGTCGGCATACTCGCTTGGGCGCGTGCGGGACTGCCTCTCACGAAAGGTCGTTAGCCATAAAGAACACCACCAAGACGCTGCTCGCATGCGCAGCGCTCGGTGCCGTCGTGCTTGCAGGTTGCTCACCGAGTGGGGCAACGCTCGAGACCGTCAGCCCCGAGGCCGCAGCAGCAGTAATCGCCGAAGAGACCAACGAGATGGTCCTCGACATCCGCACTCCCGCGGAGTACAACGAAGGCATCATCGAGGGCGCCATCAACATCGACTTCTACGAGGCATCGTTCGCTGATAATCTTGAGATCCTCGACAAGAACGCGCACTACGTCGTGTACTGCCGATCTGGCAACCGTTCAGGACAGGCGATGAGCACGTTCGAGGATCTCGGATTCACGAACATCACCGAGATCGACGGTGGTATCACCAACTGGTACAACACCGGTCACGAAGTCGTTCTGCCATGACGGACTCCCATCGCGACGAGTTGCGGTCCAGCACGTACATCGGCTCCTCGGATCCGGAGGACTACCTGGCACCGATGCAATCTCGCGAGGACGCCCGCACAAACGGCCCGCATCAACATTGAAGGGCTCGAAGGGTCGGCTACCATCGGCTGCGGATGATCTTCTCAGACCGAACCATCAAGGAAGCGATCGAGAGCGGCCGAATCACCATCGATCCATATGATGCCTCGATGGTTCAGCCATCGAGTATCGATCTGCGATGTGACCCCCACTTCAGAGTCTTCGAGAATCACAGATATGCCGTGATCGACCCGAAGGCGCCCCAAGGGGATCTGACCGTCGGAGTCATGGCCAGCGATGACGAGCCATTCATTCTGCATCCGGGCGAGTTCGTTCTCGGCTCAACGCGTGAGATCATCGGTCTCTCTGACGACGTCGTTGCCCGCCTCGAGGGCAAGTCGAGTCTCGGGCGCCTCGGTCTGCTCATCCATTCCACAGCAGGCTTCATCGACCCGGGATTCAAGGGTCAGGTCACCCTCGAACTGTCCAACGTTGCGAACCTTCCGATCGCTATCTACCCATACATGAAGATCGGACAGATCAGCTTCTACCAGATGACGACGCCCGCCGAGTACCCATACGGCTCTCCCGAGCTTGGATCGAAGTACCAGGGCCAGAGCGGACCGACACCATCCCAAATGCATCAAGACTTCGGAGGTACACAGTGACCGATGTTCATGCTCGATTGGGAGCGATAATGATCGACTGCCATGACCCTGAGGCGTTGATCGAATTCTGGGGTCAGATCCTCGGTGTCGAGGCCGAGCAGCGGTACCCCGGCTACATCTTCGGCTCGAAGATCCCTGGGAACCACATCAGGCTTGCGTTTCAGAAGGTCCCCGAGGACAAGACCGACAAGAACCGACTTCACCTCGACCTCTCCCACGGGGATCCGGAGGGATTGATCGCCAGGGTCGAGGGTCTCGGTGGGTCACGGCTGCAGGATCATGAGGTCAGCGGTTTCCACTGGACTGTGATGGCCGACCCCGAAGGCAACGAGTTCTGCGTCACGAAGGCTGAATAGGGAGCAACTCCACGGCCGCGTTGTCGACTGTTCCATGGGACGGGGTGTCGACACCACGCTTGAGGTATCCGAGAGCGATACCTTGCGCCACCGATGTGACCGTCCCGACATCGTTGCTGTCGACGGCGATCGGGGCGCCCTCTGACAGCTCCTCGTTGTCGTCGAATACGAGGTGTACGAGACGCTTCGGAGGTGCCGCATCTCGGTAGTGCACGCGTGCCACGAATTCCTGACCCGTGTAGCACCCCTTCTCGAAGGCGATCGTTTCAGCCACAATGCCCGTCATTGCCGGGGTAACGCTGCCATCGATCTCCTGGCCCATGCGCGGCCATCCCCGTGCGATTCTGTCCTTCTCTTCCTCAACGGGGGTGTCGACCGTCCGTTGCTCGAAAGAGATATCCATACGACCGAGGAACTCATCGATTGTCTGACGCACGGTGTCGCCCAAATCTGATTCCATCTCAAGGGTGAATTCCACTTCAGCGGACCGAGTGACCTGCATCAGCGCAATGATCTCGCTCTTCGGATTGAGCAAGAATGACCACGCCGACTCCCCGACGGCGAGGGCAAGAACATCCTGGGTGAGTTGCGTCTGGAGATACTCCCCTGCGTCCGCACCCGACACAATCACGAGATCCCTTTCGACAACTGACATGTCCTGATGGTACGCCAGAGGTTGCGCGCGTCGGACGGTCCATGCATGTGCACAGACCGTCCACGAATCGGGCTACACCTAGCCGTCGAGTGGGTAGGTATCTGACTGGGCGATGAACTCATCCGCCAACCGGACCAGCTCACGTGCTGTGTCGACCGTTCCGTACCACACTCCGTTGTAGCAATTCGGAGAGCCTAGATCCAGCGAACAATCGCCAGCTGTGACGAACACGTCCTCCCACACATCCGGATGCGCTTCCTGGATCCAGAGACTCATCGTCTTCATGAGCGGGCCTACCGGTCGGTCCTGAAGCCCGGCCCGGTTGATGTCCAGCACGCGACCCCTCTCGTCACTCTTGATGATCCACTGCCCTTCTCCGAGATCGATTCCTGCCTTGGCGAACAGGTCGTTCTCGATACTCACAGTGCAGTCGGTCTTCGTGTCATCGTATTCGTACGGTGAGCATTCGTCGACGGCGATCTGTTCTCCAAGAGCCATCCGGAACTCGATGAACTCCACGATGTGGGTTCCCGACATCTGGAGGCCCCAGAACGCGCCGTCCTGGCGGAACAGGCTCATCCAGGCGTCGATGTCGCCGCTGTTGAACACTGCAATCGTCTCCAGTGCGGTGTCGTACCTCACCTGTTGCTCGGCCGTCAGTGCCACGGTCGTGACGGTTTCTCCTCCGTCGGCCGGGGGAGAACTGGAATCCAGGTTCGTCATCGTCAAGGCGATGATGCCACCGAACAACAGCACCACGCCAAAGGCAACCGCTGCTGCGAGCCAGCCTGACGGTTTCCTATTCTTCTCCGGGGTCTCCGCTTCCATTGGTCTCGTATCGATAGGCATGTATCCCGCCCTTTCATCGATGTCCACGAGAAGAGCCTCGAGCGTCAGCACCGTTGCCGGCGGCTCTGAACCGCGTGGAGCGGCGTCTGCCAGTTTGATTCGGTCAAAGCTGTCGATCATCAAGACTCACCTCCTTTCACACGATGGGGACGGACACTTGCAAATCGCTTCTGATCATCGGTGAGTATCTGGTTCAGTCGCTTTCGTGACCGGGAGAGCCTCATGTCAACAGCCGTTGTAGTCGATCCGACAACTTCTGCGATCTCCTCGGAGGACAGCTCCTCCCAAACCCTCAGCTGAACGATCTCCTGATCGAGCGGTTTGAGTTGCTCGAGTGCGGCGATCGCCTCATCCGCGGATTCATTTCGCACAAGGACGGCTTCGGGTGAAGACGCAAAAGCCAATGGAACAGCAGCGAGCTTGGCTCTGAGCCGTCGGGATCGTCGCGTCGTGCGCTGGGAGTTCGCGACACAGTTGCGAGCCACACCGAACAACCAGAGCTTTGCGGCTTCTCCCGACGGAACATCATCGATCCGGCGCCACATGGCGAGGAACACGTCGGCCATCACATCGTTCACGTCGTCCAAGGGGACGCGTCGGAGGCAGTACGACCTGATCGGTTCGTGGTTCGCTGCGTAGATCATGCGGAAACGCCCATCGGCGCTCGGATTCCGCATAGGTTCCTCCTCGCCTACATCAAGCCTACATGTCCGACTCGTGGCTGACCTAACAGAGAAGGGCGAGTGTTAGGAATCGGTCGAGACGGACATGGGATAGGTAACGACGGGGACGGTCGTTTCGGTGGGAGCGGGTTTTGTACCGCTCCCACCACCGCGTCGAGGCATCCAGGCTAGTGCCGTGTCAGGCAACGTTCGTGGGGTCGATGTCGAGTCAGGGGCACTGATCACAAGGACGCAGGACGAAGGCGCAGTCTGGACTGCGTTGAGGACGAGGACACAGCGAGCGGTGTTCCTGGCCGGCAGAACACCGCAAAGGTTGCCTGACACAGCACTAGTCAGTGTGTTCACTCAGAAATAGACCACTCGGGAATTACGGATTCTGTGTGATGGTACCGATACCAATGAATGGAATCGAGTGATGCCACCGGGGCACAAGCCACTTCGCATGTTCGCAATCGAGCGGTCGCTGTCCTCGGAGGCTTCGGCGTTGTCGCGATACTGGTTGCCCTTGCGTACGTCTTTTCAACATCATCCAGTGCACAGCAAGTCGCAACGAATGCCCAGGAGCTTCATGAAGCGAACGCCTCGGCTGGTTCCGCTGCAATTGCTCGAGCCTCCATCGCCCAAGCAGTCGTCTTCAGCATCGATTACGAACTCGGTGTTGCATCAACCGATGCGCGTGACGCTGCCCTGACCGAAGCTACATCAACTCTTGAAGGGACTCGGCGCTGGGTCGAGGCTCTCACAGCGAATCCCGACACGACAGACCTGGGAGCAGAGCTGGGATACCTTGTCGACACGGGTGACGAGGTGCTGGACCTCCTGGTCGCAGGTGGCAGTATCGCTGCCGAGCAAATCCGCACAGCGTCGTTTGAGCCTCTGTACGCCACTGTCGCCAACTCTCTCGCTGTTCGACAGTCAGAGATCGTGGGCGAGATTCACACGACCGAGAGATTCGCCGGAATCGTCGGCTGGGTAACGAAATTCCTTGCGACGCTCTTGATACCCGCAGCCGCGATCATCCTCTACTTCTTCATCGTGCGTCGCCAGATCCGCGAGGCTCGTCTCAAGATGGATGCGAGGCTTCGCGCCGAGCGCAAACTCGGCGTGGCCAAGGACGAGTTCATTGCAGGTATCTCCCACGAGCTGAGAACACCGCTGACGAGTATCTACGGATTCAGCGAGTACCTGCTCGAGAACGAGATTCTCGACCCCAACGAAGCAATGGAGCTCATTGCGCTCATCAACGAGGACTCGGCGGAGCTGTCCCGAATGGTCGACGATCTCCTCACGGCCGCACGCCTCGAGTCAAATGCACTGAGATTCAACTACGAATATGTGGACATACGTGTCGAATCCGAGGCGGCAATTGGAGCGATGGTACGCGCAGGCACCGACGTGCGCGTCGTAGGCGAAGTGCTCGCATGGGCCGATCCCGTTCGGGTTCGCCAGATCGTCCGGAATCTGGTCTCGAACGCTATCAAGCACGGTGGACCATCGGTTGTCATCTACCTCGAGGAGGTAGACGACCATACGATCATCACGGTGTCTGACAACGGAGAAGGACTCTCATCGGACATCCAGAAACGCCTCTTCGACCGGTTCGTCCACGATGGAAACGAGACGCTCCTCACGGGTTCCGTTGGACTCGGTCTGTCGATCGCACGATCACTCGCCCAGACAATGGGTGGCGAAATCAGATTCGTGCGCGCCGGCGGGCTGACCAATTTTGAAGTCTCACTTCCTCGAAAGGCGGACGTCCCAATCGACACGCGGCCGACAGAGCGCACGCCGGTGCCGCAGCGTACCGCTGGCTCGGATCCGGTATTGGTATGACGACAATGAGACGACCGTTCACATTCGTTGGAGCCTTGGCACTCTTTGTGATGATCGCGATCCCCGCATTCGCCGACGAGACGAAAGAGACATACGTCGACATGTTCTCTGCGCAGAGTTTTGCAGGCAACGACGGCACCCTCGATTATGACGGACCTTGGATAGAGATCAGCGAATCAGACGGACCGACCTCAGGCTATGTGCGGGTGTGGGATCACGCGTATTGTGACGGAGCCCTCTGCTTGAAGATCGGTGGAGCCGATGACAGTGCAGCGGGGCATGGCGCCTATCGGGCCGTCGACCTGACCGGAGCCACCAAGGCGAGGCTGGTCTTCAACCACGGTCGCGAACTGCTCGACGACGACTCCGCAGGTACTGCCATCGTCCAGGTCTCACCGAACGGAGGGGACACCTGGATCACCGTCAAGACCATCAGTCTCGACAAGCATGACGACGGCCTGAAGAACAAGACCACAATCAATATCAACGACTGGGTCGCCTCAGATACGGTCATCAGGTTCATGATCACCGAAGCCGAGAGCCTCAAGGCCTACTGGATCATCGACAACGTCACCGTAGAGGCAAGGTTTGAGGCAACACCTACCACGACCACCACGTCCACGACAACGACGACCCTTCCGGTGACGACAACAACCACCACAACCAAGCCTCCCGAAACAACCACCACTTCCAAGCCCACCGAACGGTCCACGACGACGACCGTTCCGGTGACGACAACAACCACCACAACCAAGCCTCCCGAAACAACTACCACTTCTAGGCCCACCGAACGGTCCACGACGACGACCGTTCCGGTGACGACAACGACCATCCCCCGAACGACATCGTCTACCGCTCCACCGCTCACCTTCGACGAAGCCGTCTCACCTGAAGACCGAGACACCATGATCAACAAGAGTGGTCTTGCGGTCACCGCAGCCATGCCACGAATCGCCGTACCAACATCGGCAGTCGAAGGATCAACCCAGGCCAGGACCCATGCCGAACCTGTGGAGGCGCTCGCAGCGGCGTTCTTCACGCACGCAGGCAGCTACGGCGGGAACCTCCTCCCATCCATCGCGCTTGGCATCGTGATAGCCGTCGTATGCCTCCTCGGCATCGGATCCCGCAAAGAGGAATAACTCAGCTCCGGATCCCCGGAAGGTCAAGTTGAGCCGCACTATGACATCGCACCTCAGAGGTCCCGGCGATCCGTCGCTGCTTGCGCGCTCTGCGTGAGGGCACATCGTCTTCGCCCTGCCAGGGCTGAGACGGTTTGTACTCGTGGCCTTTGTACCGGGTCGTGCCGCCGATGACCCTTGCGCCGATTGGCAGGAGACCGAAAGCTCCCATCAGCATGAGTGACTTCCCCGATGCCGATTCACCAACAAGTCCAAGCACTTCGCCTGCGTTTACCCGATACGATGCGCCGGGAACGATCTCGACCCAACCTGACCCAAGTTGCTCACCATCCTCGGTCACCGGTCCGTCGTCACCCTTGAGCGATGTGCGATCATCTGCAACAGCAATCCGCAGACCCTGGACCTCAAAGAGCGGCTTGAGCACCGATCGCCTCCTGGTCCTTGCCCGTCGCTGTCGCTGCGACCATACCTCCAGCGATCACAAGCGCTACACCGAGCCAGGCTGTTGCGTTCGGAGTCTCTCCAAGCAGGACTGCAGCCCAGATGACAGCTGATGCCGGCTCGAGGTACATCACCACGCTCACCGCCGCAACTGGGATATGGCGCATCACCTCCCAGAACACGAAACCGGCCAGTCCCGTGAAGACGGCACCGAGGATCAGGAAGTTCACTATGTGTTCCCCATGTTGGCTGAGTGCCTGGTATGTCGCCGGTGCAAGGAGGACCGAAGCGACTATCAGCTCTCCCGTCGCCATCGTCAAACCACCCAGATCGCTCGCAACGGGTTTGCCAACAAGCATGACGGCGGTGAGAAGAGCTGCCGAGAGTGCAGCCATGGCGAGGCCCGTCGCATCCACGCCACCCGACTCCCACGGTTGAACGACGAGGAGCGTACCGAACATCGCGGAACCGAGTGCTGCCCAGAGTCTTCGATCGACACTTTCACCGAGCAGGGGTCCGGCAAGGATGGCCGCACCGATCGGACCGAGGTACAGCATCGCAAGTGCAACAGCAACGGTGGTGAGCTTGATCGACTCGAAGAACGTAATCCAGTGCAACGCGAGGAGCACACCGGAGAGGATGAGCCTCCAGCGCCGGACCTGTGGGACCGCAAGCCTTCCCACCGCCGCCGCAGCTCCAACCAGCGCCACTGCACCAAACGTGACCCTGACCCCAACGAGCTGTATCGATGGCACATCGTTGCGAACGAACAGTGGAATGGCACCCCATGCGACGGCGAGAATCGCGAGGGCGCCGATTGCTAGAAACTGTCTGCGCTGCTCCGACTCCATTCGACGAGGCTAGCGACGGCGATCGACAGCGGGATCACATCGGCGGGTCTGCGCGTCCCATGTCGGCGAAGAGGGTGAACTCTGGAAGGAACGTCATCTCAACCTTGCCAACGCTGCCCTGACGGTGCTTTGCGACCACGACCTCTGCAATGCCTTTCGACTCGACCTTCTCAGGCGAGTAGTACTCGTCACGGTAGATGAACATCACAACATCGGCGTCCTGCTCGACAGCGCCAGACTCTCGAAGATCACCAAGGCGTGGACGCTTGTCCTCCCTGTTCTCCACAGCACGGTTCAACTGCGACAGAGCAATGATCGGTACGTTGAGCTCACGCGCGAGGCTCTTGAGCGACCGCGAGATGGTGGCGATCTCCTGCTGACGGTTCTCCTGTCCGGATCCATTCATGAGCTGCAGATAATCGACAAGGATCAGGTCAAGTCCGGGACGGCGTCTGAGCCTTCGACTCTTGGCCCTGATCTCTGTAACAGTGAGCCCGGGTGAGTCGTCAACGAAGATATCTTGCTTGTACAGGGCGCCTGCGGCGTTGGATAGCTTTGTGAAATCGGCTTCCGTCAGACGCCCGGTCCTGAGCTTCTGGGAATCGATACGACCGTTCGCACATAGCATGCGGGTGACGATCTCTTCGCGACTCATCTCAAGACTGAATATCGCGACCGTGTTCCCTGCCAGAGCTACGTTCTGGGCGATATTGAGCATCAGGGAGGTCTTACCCATACCGGGGCGAGCAGCCAGGATCAGGAGGTTCGTCGGGTGCAACCCGGTGAGCTTGCGATCGAGGTCGCGGTAACCCGTGGCGATTCCCGTTACCTCCGCTCCATTGCGATGGAGCTCTTCTGCCTTCTCTATCGCCGGGCCGAGCAGATCATCGATGTTCTGCAAACCATCTCCGACCTGGCGTTCCGCAACGGCGAATACGGCTTGCTCTGCCTGGTCAACGACATCAGAAATCGGGTCCTGCGTGTTGAGGGCGATGAGACCGATATCGCCGCCGACCTTCATCAGCCGACGCCGCAGCGAATGTTCTTCAACAATGCCGGCGTAGTACTCGACGTTCGACGTCGAAGGTACCGAATCGATCAAGCGAGTGAGGGCTTCGATACCGCCCATTCGATCGAGTGAGCCGTCGCGTCTGAGACCCTCGGACACCGTGACTGCGTCGATCGGCTCGTTGGAGTCAAAGAGCTGACGGATGACCTCGAATATCTGTTGGTGCGCTGGTTTGTAGAAGTCCTCGAGGTGGAGCTTCTCAAGTGCCACGTTGGCGGCATCGCTCGAAAGAAGCACTGCGCCAAGTACGGACTCTTCCGCATCGATGCTGTGAGGTGGTACCCGTGGTGATCGGGCGGTCTGTGTTTCGATGACCGCTGTCACCTGTCCTCCTCAGAATCGTCGTCAACGTGTCTCTCGCCATCATGCACGCCGGGTGTGACGTATTCCGATGATCTGGCACCAGCATGTCGAGCATAAGGGAAACAACTGCCGGGGCAGACACTCAGAGCGTCCACGGTTTTCGCGGTCCAGCTTGTTCTTCGCGCTCTACCGACGAAGCGGTGTTCTAGGCGTACCCGGACACGACCTTGGTGACAGTTCTTGCATAGGTGGAGACCTCCGAGTGGAGTGGTGCAGGCTGTCAACACCCACTGGAGGTCTTCATGGGTCACCGTAATGCTCGGCTTGCCGTCCACGGGCGTCGTTTGCTCGTTGAAAGGGTCCGTTTCGAGGGGATGCCAGCCGCGCATGCTGCGAAGGCAATGGGGATATCGCGCCAGTGCGCCCTCCCATTTCCAAATCTGGCGTCTCCCTACGCTGGAATCACGTCCAGGGTTACGGATACCTCGATCTCGCTGTGAAGCTTGAGTGCGATCTCGTGGAGGCCGATCTCCCTTATTGGCTCAGCGATCTGGATGACCTTCTTGTCTATGTCGATACCGGTAAACTTGACGATCGCTTCACCGATGTCTGCTGCCCCGATGGAGCCGAAGAGGTTGCCAGCATCACCGGCACGAGCAGCCACCACAACACGCATTCCTGCGAGAGTGTCTGCAAGGGCTTGGGCTTCGTCAAGCGATTTGCGGTCGGCCTCAATCCGGGCAACGCGCATCGACTCGGCCTGCTTGAGTGCACCGTCCGAAGCCTTCACGGCGAACTTCTTGGGAACCAAGTAGTTGCGGGCGTATCCGTTGGCCACTTCGACCACATCGCCCTTCTCGCCCAGGTCTTCCACCGTTTTGGTGAGGATGACCTTCATCTGTTCGACCTCTGGGAGCGACCAGATCTCTCTGGGCCTCCCGACCTCTGTGATGTGTACGGAAGCATCGCCATCTCGCGGGCGTTCTTGATCGCCTGGGCGACCTCACGCTGTCGCTTCGGAGTCAGCCCGGTCACGCGACGCGAGCGGATCTTCCCCCTGTCTGACATGAACTTGCGCAGCAGCGCGATGTCCTTGTAGTCGACCGTTTCCCCCTCAGCGAACTTGTACACCGGTCGCTTTTTCTTGGCGGTTAGCTCGGGACGACGACGTCTCCTTGGTTTTGTTGGACCTGCCATTGATATTCTCCTCGAATCTTCCTAGAAAGGTGCCTCGTCAGGACCAAAGTCGGTGCGAGCAACCGGTGCGGCAGGGGTCGTTTTGCCCCCTCCGTAGCTGCCTCCGCCTTCCGACCGGGGCGTCTTGGTGACGGTTGCCGTGGCCCAACGCAGGGAAGGGCCGATCTCCTGAATGTCGAGTTCGACGACATTTCGTTTCTCGCCCTCGTTGGTTTCCCACGTGCGTTGCTTGAGGCGACCAGAAATGACAACTCTGGCACCCTTGGTGAGTGACTCGGCTACGTTCTCCGCGAGATCACGCCAACAGGTTCCGCGGAAGAAGCTCGTTTCCTCCTGCCAATCGCCATTGCGATCCTGATATCTGCGGCTGTCTGCGACGCTGATGTTGACCATGGCAACGCCACTTGCGGTGAAACGAAGCTCGGGGTCCGCGGTGAGGTTTCCTACGACGGTCACATTGTTGCTCATAATTTTCCTCTTCTCTCGACTTGTTCACCAGTGTGAACTGTCACTGTGACACGAATAGACCTACGCAACCTTCCGCATGATCTTGTGGCGCACCACGCTGTCGAGCAGGCCAAGGGAACGATGCAGCGTGTCCTGCAATTGCACATCGCCGTCGAAGATGATGACGGAGTAGTACCCCTCGTTCATGTGGTCGATCTCATAGGCGAAGCGACGCTTGCCCCAGAAGTCTGAATCCTTGACGGATCCGTCGCGATCGGTGATGGCCTTCTCGATTTCGGCCACTGCGCTACGAACGTCTGGCTCTGCCATGTCGTAGCGGTGGATCACCATTAGCTCGTATGAGCGCATTGATTGTTCCTCCTTCGGACATCCGCTGTGCGGACGGCTCCCACGAGTGGTAGGAGCAGGATGTATGCCTGGAAACACGAAGTCAACCAGGGCGGCACCGTACGGATGCCAGCTATCGGGAAGTGTAGCGCGATACGATCGTTCGCTCCCTCATGCAAGCACGGCAGTACTCGAGTCTGGCGTCCATACGCGCCAAATATGGCCGGATTGGACGCAGGACAGCTCTAGTCCTCCCAAATCGCGGCGATGATCTGCAGCACCGAGTCTGGGTCGTCGATGAGTTGGCGCCAGGTGACGCGGTACACCGTCCATCCAAGAGCATGCGCGCGGTTCTGTTTCTCGCGGTCACGCTGGAACGAGACAGGATCCATGTGGAATCCCTCGCTGTCGGTCTCAATGATCGCGAGCCGTGACGGATACGCGAAGTCGAATCTGCCAACGAACGTGCCTTCGGCATCGAGCAGCCTGTGCTGCGTGTCTGGCATCGGATACGAGGACGAAGCCACGATCTTGCGGAACAGATCCTCCAGGTCGCTCTCCGTAATCGCTTGCCAAGTCAATCTCTCCTCGACAAGTGGACGGATTGTCCCAATGCCCGTCCGACCGGGGCGGGCCACCCTGCACATGAATCGATGCACATCCCAGATGGTGAAAAGGCGCTTCCGTAGCCCCGTGTCAAGGCACTTTTCCACGACCCACGAGGGTGCGGACGCTCCAAGATCGACGACCGTTCGCGCTGCTGTCGTGACAGAGACGCCGTCGAGTTGCACAATGTCGTGTTCCGCCAGGTCCTTCGATTCGTGCACGGTGAACCTATCGCGTTTCACGCGAAGATGCCTTCGCGATACGACCTCGATGATCCCTGGCTTGCGATCGGCCATCCCCCACAACCGTGCTGCCGTTTGGTGAGAGGCAGCTGCAGGCTCCGAGGCGGACAGAACCGCTCCGATGACGGCCTGCATCCACGTGTCGTCCGATCCGGCGAGTCCGTAGACACCGGGATGGATCACGTCGTAGAGACCCTGTACAACACGTCCCGCAACCGTTCTACGTGGGAGTCCGCAGGCCTCGGCCTGAGCGAGCGTGAACACTCCGCGTTGATCTCTTGCAATGGCATACAGGAGCTTCTCTCGGCGATGCATACCCCCACCCTGCCAAACCGGCCCCCCCTCTTCCACCCCCTTGCCGCCCTCACACGTCTTGCGTCCAATCCGGCCGTATTCGGCCCGTATGGACGCCAGACTCGTGGGGATCAGTCGGAGTAGGTGATGATGGTGGACTTGGTGATCCAGGAGAGGGAGCCGGGAGGCGCTTCGATGGCGAAACGGAAGGCAAGGTCGCCAGGGGCATAGGTGGGACAGGGGTCCTCGGTGCATGGCACCATCGATGCCCTGTCCTTATACGTCCCATCCACGTTGAACCACACGATGTCGAGCGGGATGAGGGTGTCCTTCATCCAGAACGCGTCACCGTCGTGGCGCCAGAAGAAGAGCATGCCGTCGAGATCCTCGAGGTCCGTCACGCCCTGAAGACCTCGGGACCGAAGAGATGGGCTGTCCGCAATCGCCAGAAGCATCATTCGATCGCCTACTTGCACCGACTGTACGTCGAAGTCAGCGATCTGAGACGGGATCGATACCTGCGTAGTCGTCGAGGTCGTTTGCGGGCCTTCGACAGTATCGGTCACCGCAGTCGTCGAACACGCCGCCAAGAGAAGGGCAATCACGATCGTTGAGGTCATCCATCCCATGGCGAGAACGCTACCCGTCATTCTTCGATAGGACGTCCGGGTACGATGCTGACATGAGCAACCCACGCAGCGGCATCCCCACCATTGACCCGAACGATCCGAGAGGCGCAGAAGTCATCGAACGCCTGGAGCACGACCGCATCGGATGGCTCACGACGATTGCTGCCGACGGAACACCCCAGACATCCCCCATCTGGTTTCTGTGGAGTGACGAGAGCATCCTCATCTACAGCCTCGAGTCACCGCGAGCCAGGAACATTGTCGACCACCCACGGGTTTCGTTGAACCTCGACGGCGACGGATTGGGTGGCGACATCGTGGTGATCGAGGGCACGGCAACCATCGATGATGACACTCCGTCCTGTGTGGACAATCCCGATTACCTTGCGAAGTACCGGGCGGTGATCGACGACCACGGTTGGACTCCTGAGTGGTTCGCCGAACGCTACTGCGTGCCTATCCGGATCACTCCAACGAAGTACCGATACTGGTAAGCATGGCATCAGACGTTGTGGCGTACGTAGCGGTGAGTCTGGACGGATTCATCGCAGAATCCGATGGATCCGTGGCATTCCTCGACGACTTCGGATCCGATGAGTACAAGTTCCACGACTTCATCGACGGCGTCGGTGCGCTCGTGATGGGCTCGGCCACCTACGAACAGGTGGTCGGCTTTGGTTGGCCATACGGTGAAATCCCCGCGCTCGTACTGACGAGTAGGGATCTACCGGTTGCCGAAGGGGCCACCATTGATTTCTCATCAGAGCGAACGGGCGAAGCAATCCGCTCGTATTCAAGCGTGACCGAGAAGCGGGTGTGGGTGGTCGGTGGCGGCAAGGTCGTCACTGCAGCGCTCCAATCAGGCGCAATCGACACGCTGGAGCTCTACCTGATGCCGGTCGCACTCGGCAGGGGCGTACCTCTGTTCACCGAACCATGCGAGGGTCCGCTGACGCTGGTCGAATCACAGGCCTTCAGCAACGGCGTCGTGAAACTGCTGGACACCACGGCCGTCGAGAAGGCCGGCTAGCCCTCGACCGTGATGCTCGCCTTCATCGACGGATGGATGGAGCAGAAGTATGTGAACGTTCCAGCCTCCGTGAATGTC
>QMQC01000006.1 GCA_003648875.1 Actinomycetota bacterium | reverse complement strand
TTACAAACTTCCATGCTCCGCGAACGACGCTCATCGTGATGATCGCGGCGATGCTCGGAGACCGATGGCGCGAGGTCTATGACCACGCGCTCGAGGAGAGCTTCAGGTTCCTTTCATTCGGGGACGCGATGTATATCGAGATTCAAAGATGACCGGGCCGGTTTCATGGGTCAGGTCTGCGGCGGACGGCGCTGCACGGTCTGGTGTCATGTCCACGCCCCACGGTGCGGTTGAAACACCGAACTTCATGGCTGTGGGGACGAGGGCGACGGTCAAGACCCTCGATACCGTGGATCTCGAGGGGCTCGGTGCTCAGATCGTTCTTGCAAACACCTATCACCTCATGCTGCGCCCAGGACACGACGTCGTCTCCGAACTTGGTGAGCTTCACGGTTTCATGGCATGGGACAAGCCGATCCTCACGGATTCCGGTGGATACCAGGTGCTCTCCCTTGACCCGAAGATCACAGAGGATGAGCTGATCTTCCGCTCGAGTTACGACGGTTCGAAGGTAGTCCTCAGTCCCGAGCGGTCTGTCGAGATCCAGGAGGCCCTTGGCGCCGATATCGCGATGGTTCTCGATGTTCCTGTGAACCTCCCCGCATCGAGGGGCGCAACCGAGCGTGAGATGCGTCGAACACTGCGATGGGCGGAACGGTCGAAGGCAGCGAAACAACGAAGCGACCGAGCACTATTCGGAATCGTTCAAGGGGGAGCCGACAGGGGCCTCAGGGAGATCTCTGCGGTTGAAACCGCGGACATAGGGTTCCCCGGATTTGGGATCGGCGGGCTCGTCGTTGGTGAGGGCGACGGAGAGCGAGCAATCGCAATCGACGCGGTCGTGCCTGCGCTACCGGTTGATGCCGTGAGGTACGTGATGGGGCTCGGCGATACCGAAGGGATTCTCGACGCTGTGGGTCGGGGCATCGATCTTTTCGACTGCGTGCTTCCCACGAGGCTGGCCAGACACGGCAAGGCGCTCACACGCACTGGCGATCTTTCGATGCGAAGAACGGAGTGGACAAACGATGCGTCTCCGATCGAGGAGGATTGCCCATGTATCGCGTGTCGTCGCTACTCGCGTGGATACATCCGTCACCTCGTCATCACGAAGGAGCTTCTTGCGAACCGCTTGCTGACGCTTCACAACCTCGCGTACACGTACCGCCTGATGGATGACATCCGGAGCCACATCGTCAAAGGATCGTTCGGAGCGTTCGCCGAGGACGTGACAGCGCGACGCCGACAAGGGATTGGACGAAGCGACAGCTAGCATTGCGCCGTTCCCAAGGAACAGCAGAATCCACAACGGAGGCCGGAGCCTTGACTCAATTCGGTATGTATACAGGAGTCCTGTTTGCGCAGGAAAGCTCAGGCGGGAGTTCAGCCGTCGCATTTCTCTTTCCGCTTCTGATCATGGGTGGGCTCTTTTACGTCCTGCTCATCCTTCCCCAGCGTCGTCGCCACAAGAAGATGGATCGGATGCGTTCAGACATCACCGTCGGTGATGAGGTTCGAACGATCGGGGGGATCATCGGCACCGTTGTTGCTGAGCAAGATGATGAGTTCACGATCGACATCGGCGGACAGACGATGCGCGTTGTCAAGCGCGCAATCTCTGAGAAGCTCGGGGACGACGAGGAGTGAACCGCAAGAAGGCATGGGTCACCCTCATCGTCACCGTCGCGATTGCCTGGGGTTCCCTGGCCACGATGCTTGCCCTTGGTTGGGAGCCGAAACTCGGTCTTGACCTTCAGGGTGGATTTGCCATCACGCTCGTGGCACCTGAGGGGACAGACGCTTCCACGCTCGAGGCGGCGGCGGACATCATGCGACGTCGCGTTGAGAACCTCGGTGGGGTGCAGGAGCCTGAAGTCGCCGTTGTGGGAGATCGTGCGATCGTGGTTCAGCTTCCCGGAGTCGAGGACAGGGAGAGGGCACTCGAGGCCGTTGGCACCACGGGTGAGTTGTCCTTCAGGCCCGTTCTTGGTGAGTATCCCGGCTCGCCCGCTCTCATCGCCCCGACAAGCACAAGACCGGATGGCGATACCTCTGCGGATCCGATACTTGAGCCTCTCAACGGAGTGGACCCGAGCACGGGGATCTCCGTGATCGATGATATTGCTCTGCGCTCGTACCTCGAAGCCGATGGCACACCGCTCGTGTACGAAGTCGGCGGTATCCCGGTCGAGTTCCAGAACGGGGGATTCGTCGAATTCCCCACGGGCGCGGACATCGTTGACGCCCGCGCTCAGTTCTCGTCGACAGGCCTCAGTGGCCAATGGGTTGTGGTTCCTGTCTTCACCGACGAGGGCGGGCAGAAGTTCAGGGAGGCGACAGCCTACCTCGCGGCGTACCCGGTTGGTGATCCGCGGAGACAACTTGCCATTGTTGTGGACGGAGTCGTGTCATCGGCACCAGCAGTGGCTCCGGAGGTGTCGCCAAGCGAGGGTCTCGACCCCAACGCGGTGATCATCACCGTTGGGATCGGCGAGCATGCCGAACGGGATTCCCAGGATCTTGCCGCGATCCTGAGATATGGTGCTCTGCCAACGACCTTCGAGCGCGAGCGAGTCGAATCGGTTTCAGCAACGCTCGGTGCCGACAGCCTCAAGGCCGGTCTGTTTGCCGGTCTCGCCGGGTTATTCCTTGTTGCCGGCTATGTACTCCTCTATTACCGATCACTCGGCGTCATCACGATTGTCGGGCTGACCGTATTCGGGTCTCTCCTCGTCGGAACCATCATCCTCCTCGGACAGACCCAGGGTACGACGCTTACTCTTGCGGGCGTAACGGGTGTGATCGTCTCGATCGGGATCACACTCGACTCGTACATCGTGTACTTCGAGCGGACCAAGGAGGAGTACAGGCACGGTCGCGCGCTACGCCCATCGATATCGCACGCCTTCAAGGGCGCCTTCAAAACGATCTTGACCGGGGACACGGTGACCTTCCTTGCGGCGATCCTGCTGTTCATGCTTGCCGTTGGACAGGTAAAGGGATTCGCTTTGACGCTTGGGCTTGCAACGATCATCGACGTCGTCGTCGCGTACTTCTTCACACGACCAGCGGCATATCTGATGGCAAGAGGGCCGTTGGGCACACGAGGCGTGTTCTCGATCAGAAGAGCAATGGGCAAGGGTGACCGAACCGAAGCCGTTGAGAGGGCAGAGGTGGCATCGTGAGCCTGCTTTCACGCATGTACCGCGGAGAGACGACCTTCGATTTCGTCGCCCTGTCGAGGCGGACCCTGATCGTCTCGCTCGTCTTGGTTGTTTCGTCGATCCTGGTAACGCTGGTGCGCCCTTTCAACCTCAGCATCGACTTCACGGGCGGTGTGATCGTGACTGTCGTGAATGACGCAAATGCAACCGTGGAGAGCGTCAGGGCAGATCTTCGGACCATCGGGTATGCCGATGCACGAGTCCAGCTCACAGGCGACGGATTCATCATCGTTCAAACAGAAGCGTTGGATCCAGACGAGATGGATCTTCTCGTGCTGGCCGTGGCGGATTCTGCCGGAACCGATGTCAATGAAGCCAACGTCTCCGGTGTGGGCCCAACCTTCGGTGCCGAAGTGACGCGAAAAGCGATAGAGGCCCTGGTCGTGTTCCTGATCGTCATTGCACTCTTCATCACCTGGCGTTTTGAGTGGAAGATGGCGATGGCCGCGCTCGCCGCGCTCTTCCACGACCTCATCATCACTGCAGGTCTCTATGCAGTTGTTGGATTCCTCGTCACCCCGGCGACGATCATCGCGATTCTCACGATTCTCGGCTATTCGCTCTATGACACCGTCGTGGTGTTCGAGAAGGTCAACGAGAACATCCACGAGCTCCACGACAGATCGACGATTTCCGGCATAGTGAATCTCTCGATGAACCAGGTGTTGATGCGCTCGATCAACACCTCGTTGACATCGCTGCTTCCTGTCGGTTCACTGCTGCTGGTCGGCTTCCTTGCACTTGGAGCCGAGACGCTCAAGGAGTTTGCGCTTGCGCTCTTCATCGGTATCGCCGTGGGGACATACTCTTCGATCTTCGTGGCTGCGCCGATCCTTGCTCGATGGAAGGAGCGCGAGCCTGAGTGGGAACGACAAACGAGACGGGCCTCGAGAGGCGAGACCGTCGGTGCGGCAGTGGCAGAGACCGGCACACCGCAGGCGCCTGCGGTTCCTCCAAGCCAGGCCGCGGCCCCGAGGCCTCCAAAGCAGAGGCGGAAGCGCCGGTAGAATCAACGGATGGGGAGCCCATCAGATAGTCGTGAAGCATCGTCAGAGGCGGCGAAGAGCTCTGGGACGTTCGTCGATCCCGCCGTCGCGGGTCGGACCCCTGACGAGATGTTCACCGACATCATCGAGACGTTCACCGACTCCCATCCACGAGCAGAAACAGATTTGATCCGTGAGGCCTATGAGGTCGCCGCTGATCGGCACACCGGTCAGAAGCGCGCCACGGGCGACCCATATATCGTTCACCCGCTCGCCGTCACTGAGATCCTCGCACAGTACGGCATGGACGAGGCGACGCTTTCGGCTGCATTGATGCACGACACTGTGGAAGACACAGACCTCACGCTCGACGGCGTTGTCAAGCAGTTCGGAGACGAGGTCGCGCTCCTCATCGACGGTGTGACCAAGCTCGACCGCATCAAGTTCTCAAGCAAGGAGCGCGCCCAGGCAGCGACGATCCGAAAGATGGCTGTGGCGATGGCGAAGGACATACGTGTCCTCGTCATCAAGCTCGCCGACCGCACCCACAACATCCGCACGATTGATCCCCTATCACCCGAGAAGCAGAAGCGTGTTGCACTTGAGACACTCGACATCTATGCACCTCTCGCGCATCGATTGGGTATGCAGGAGATCAAGCACGAGATGGAAGAGACGTGTTTCGGGATCCTGTACCCCGGGCCAAAGGCGGAGATCGAGTCGAAGGTCCTCGCGCGCTCTCCTGAACGCGCCCACTACATCGAGTCTGTGATCGAAGAGCTCGTTGAAACCCTTTCAAGCAGCGGAATCAAATCCCAGATCACGGGTAGGCCGAAACACCTCTATTCCATCTATCGCAAGATGGTGGCCTCCGGGCTTGCGTTCGAGGACATCCACGACCTCATCGGTATCAGGGTGATCGTTGGTGGGCTCCGGGATTGTTACGGAGCCCTTGGCCTTGTGCACTCGATGTGGCCTCCGATCCAAGGCCGCTTCAAGGACTACGTCGCCATGCCCAAGTTCAACTTCTACCAGTCGCTGCACACGACGGTTGTTGGTCCGGACGGCAAACCACTAGAGGTTCAGATTCGCACGCACGAGATGCACGATCGTGCTGAAGCTGGGATCGCAGCACATTGGCGATACAAGGTCGATGGGAGCGAGGAGGCTGACCTTCTCGTTGTCGAGGACATCAGAGACATGCAGGAGGACGCCGAAGATCCCCAGGACTTCCTTGAGGCATTGAAGCTCGATCTCTATCAGGACGAAGTGTTCGCCATCACCCCCGCGGGCGATGTGAAGGTGTTGCCCCGCGGTGCCACGCCTGTGGACTTTGCTTATCGGGTCCATACAGATGTCGGCCACCGCTGTTCGGGTGCCAGGGTCAACGGCAGGCTCGTGCCATTGTCGACGAATCTCGAGTCGGGAGACATCGTCGAGATCCTCATGTCCAAGGCCCAGGACGCACACCCGAGCAGGGACTGGCTCGAGTTCGTGAAGTCTTCCAAGGCCACAGCGAAGATCAAGGCATGGTTCTCCAGGGAACGGAGGGAGAATGCTCTCGTTGAGGGCAAGGAATCGGTGACAAAGGCACTTCGTAGGGGTGGACTTCCGCTGAGTGGGCTCGACGTTGAGCTTGCGTCTGTTGCCCACCAACTCGGATTTGCGGACCTCGATGGCCTCTACATGTCTGTCGGAGAGAACCGAACCAGTCCACAAACCGTTGCGCAGCGGCTTGCACGAGAACTCAAGCCGGAGGACACGGTTGAGGCAGTGGCGGCCGAGCGGCTTCCGACGCCACACAGGCGGCGAAGACCCGCATCTGGAGATGTCATCGTGGAAGGGCTCGAGGACATGCTCGTCCGCATGGCGAAATGCTGTGGGCCAGTCCCCGGCGATGACATCATTGGGTTCGTCACGATCGGCAGGGGCGTGTCCGTGCACAGGGCGGATTGTGTGAACATCGGGTCGCTGACCGAACACGCCGAACGAATGATCGATGTTGATTGGGCGGACGAACAGACAGGTAGCTTCTTTGTTTGGATACAGGTTGAAGCTCTCGATCGTTCGAAGCTGTTGCGCGATGTCACCGCGGCGCTTTCTGATTATGAAGCCAACATCCATGCGTCATCCTCTGTCACGGGAAGAGATCGAATCGCGCTGCTTCGATACGAGATCGAGCTCTCGGATAGGGAGGCCCTCGAGGGCCTGCTTACCGGCCTGCGGGACATCGACGGCGTGTACGACGCATACCGTCTCGTTCTCTGAGCACCGCGACTCGCTCTATCGTCGTACTATGCCTCTACTGATCGACACACAACCGTTGTGGCACTTCCAGACGAACGGCTACGTAGTTGCGACAGACTCGGGTGGACCAGCAGTCGTGATCGATGCGCCACCCGATCCTGAGGGTGTTGGCGAGCTTCTGGCGAGACACGACCTGACGCCCGTAGCTGTACTCGTGACCCACGGCCATATCGACCATGTTGGAGGTGTGGACGGTGTTGCATCTCCAACGGTCAGGGCCTACCTGCATCCTGATGATCTGGACATGGCTCGTCACCCGGGCGAGCAACTCGAGGCGCTGCTCGGTTCTTCGTTCCCATCCGGGGACCATGAGCTCGTGTCGACAAGCTTCGTCGACCTCGCCGATGGACAGACGCTCAACCTCGCCGGCATCGTGTTTGAGGTGTTACACACGCCGGGACACACGCCGGGACACTGCTGTTTCCACCTCGCTGGTGACGGAGTGCTGTTCTCTGGAGATCAGCTCTTCGCCGGTTCGATCGGGCGTACGGACCTTCCCGGAGGTTCCTACGAGACATTGATGGAATCGATGGCTAGCCATGTCCTTCCGCTCCCTGAAGACACCGCGGTGCTGCCAGGTCACGGACCGACCACTACGCTTGCCGCCGAGCGCAAGCTCAACCCATTTCTTCAGGAGTTGTTGTGACCAGGTTCAGGGCACCAAAGGGAACCTACGACGTGCTACCGCCAGGGTCCGGGTGGTGGCGTAACGCGCGCAACATCTTTGATGAGCTCAGTGCACAGTACGGATATGACCTCGTCCTGACTCCGATGTTCGAGGACACGGACGTCTTCGTCCGCGGTGTCGGAACAGACACCGAGGTCGTGCAGAAGCAGATGTACACGTTCGAGGACAAGGGCGGGCGATCCATCACGCTCAGGCCTGAGTTGACGGCATCGGTCGTACGAGCCGTGATCCAGGCCGGGGGAGTCCAAGGCAGGTTCAAAGGTGCCTATTGGGGTGAGATGTTTCGATACGAGCGGCCACAGAAGGGACGTACGCGCCAGTTCATGCAGGCAGGCGTCGAGTACCTCGGTTCGGATTCCGCTGAGGCAGATGTCGAGGTGATCGAGTTCGGCTATCGGCTCCTTGAACGCCTCGACGTTCCTGATGTGGAGATCCGCATCAACTCGATAGGTGATCCCGACGACCGTGCGGCTTATCGCAGTGCGATCAGCGCGTACCTGCTCGAACGTATTGACGATCTTTCGGACGATTCTCGGAAGAGGGTTGAGAGCAATCCGATGCGCGTGCTCGATTCGAAGGCCGACGAGGACGTCGTTGCCGGCGCCCCTGTGCCATTGGACTATCTCGGGGACGGTGCCAATGCGCATTTTGAGCAGGTGAGGGCTGGTCTTGATCGCATCGATCTCGGATATCTGATCGACGACAAACTTGTTCGTGGACTCGACTACTACACGAGGACGGTCTGGGAGTACATTCCAAAGGGGTACGAGGCTGCTCAGAGTTCCGTCGGCGGGGGTGGTCGTTATGACGGTCTCTTCGAGTTACTCGGGGGAAGGCCCACACCAGCCGTGGGGCTCGCAATGGGTGTGGATCGGATCCTCCTTGCGTCACGGGCGACGGACCAAGAGTCTGGGCTCGATGCATTCGTCGTGGTCACAGACGAGTTGCTTCGTCCTCAGGCACGTATGCTGACCTCGGAGCTTCGGGGGGCGGGTCTTCGAATCGACATGACAGACACTCAGCGGTCTGTGAAGGCACAATTCAAGGAGGCTGACCGACGAGACGCGCTGGCCGCGATCGTTGTTGGCTCCGAATGGGCCGATGGCGAGGTCACCGCAAGGAACCTCGACACCGGTGAACAGAAAGTCATACCACTCAAGGAGATCGAAGGATGGCTGCGAGCCTGATGAAGACGATCGGAGCCGGCGTGCTCCGGGCGGAACATGCCGGCGATACTGTCACCCTTGCGGGTTGGGTGGCTCGCCGCCGGGACCATGGTGGCGTGATATTCATCGATCTACGAGATGCTTCAGGAATCGTGCAGGTCGTTCTCAACCCCGAGGACAGTCCGGCGTCAGAAGAAGTTCTGCACGGACTCAGAAGTGAGTATTGCGTGCAAGTCATCGGAACGGTCCGCCCGAGGCCGGATGGCACCTCGAACGAGGATCTGCCGACGGGTGACCTCGAGGTGGTGGGTGAACTGCTCAACGTACTGAGCCCCTCGGCGCCTTTGCCGTTCCAGATCGATGAGCGTGTCGATGTGGACGAATCCAAGCGACTCGAGTTCCGCTACCTCGACATGCGCCGTACCCGGATGGCAGAGAACCTCAAGGCTCGCTCGAAGGCGATCGGTGCGATGCGCAGGGTCATGGACCGAGACGGATTCCTCGAGGTGGAGACTCCCACACTCATTGCCTCGACGCCAGAGGGTGCCCGCGACATGCTCGTACCGTCGCGCCTTCGCCCGGGAAACTTCTATGCACTGCCACAGTCCCCCCAACTCTTCAAACAGCTCCTGATGATCGGCGGAGTCGAGCGCTACTACCAAGTGGCCAAGTGTTACAGGGATGAGGATTTCAGGGCAGATCGCCAGATCGAGTTCACGCAATTGGACTTTGAGGGCTCGTTCTGGGGTCAGGACGATGTTCTCGAGGTACTGGAGCGGATTGTTTCTGAAGTCGTCATGGAACTCAGGGGCGAAACGGTCGAGATTCCGTTGCGCAAGATGACCTATGCAGAGGCCATGGATCGCTTCGGTACGGACAAGCCAGACCTTCGCTTCGGGATGGAGATCGCGAACCTCTCGGAGGTCTTCTCGGATACCGAATTCAAGGCTTTCGCCGGTGTGCTCGGGGCTGATGGTGGAGTCTGGGGCATAAACGGTGGCAAGCTCAGTCTGTCGCGGTCCGGTCTGGACGGGCTTGTGTCCAGGGCACAGGATCTCGGTGCGAAGGGTCTTGTCTGGATGGTGGTCGAGGAGGATGGGACGCTGCGTTCCCCCGTTGCAAAGTTCCTTTCCGATGAGGAGCTTGAAGGGATCAAGACGGTTCTCTGCGCCGGTACGGGAGACACGCTGCTCATTGCTGCAGACGATGTGCGAGTCGTTGGCAAGGTCCTCGGGCAACTCAGACTCGACATAGGTCAGCCCGACGGAAACGATGAGCTTGCGTTCGCGTTCGTTGTGGACTTTCCCGTGTTCGATGTTGCAGAAGATGGGAGTCTCTCTCCCGCACATCACCCGTTCACGAATCCGGGCGATGTTGATGTTCTCGTCAACAGTCCGGAGAAGGCTGTATCGAAGGCGTACGATCTCGTTCTCAACGGCTCGGAACTTGGATCTGGGAGCGTGAGGATCCACGACCCCGATGTTCAGGCAAAGGTGTTCGAAGTCATGGGCATCAGTGCGCAGGACGCCGAGTCTCGCTTCGGATGGTTTCTCGAGGCGCTTCGCTATGGCACGCCACCGCACGCCGGCTTCGCAATCGGCATCGACCGGTTCGTGAGCATATTGAGGGACGAACCAAACATCCGCGAGATCATCCCGTTCCCGAAGACCCAGACGGGGGCGGATCCCTTGACCGGTTCGCCGAGCAGAGTCGATGAGGAGCAGCTCTCTGAACTCGGTATCGACATCAGACCTGAGGTTCGTGCGCGATGGGTGGAGGAGGAAGATCGTGCCGATGGGGAAGGCGCCGTCGAAACCTGATGACAGGCGACGATCTCTTCGCCGGTCGCAAGGACGAAATCATCCGCGCACAGGCTCCACTGCCCGCAAGGATGCGTCCTCGGGATCTGTCAGAGGTCGTTGGCCAGACGCATCTCCTGAACGAGGGTGCAGCATTTCGCTCGATGGTTGAGATGGGGAAATTGTCCTCCCTCATCCTGTGGGGACCACCAGGTTCGGGCAAGACCACGCTTGCTCGGCTGATCTCCAGTTCAACCGGGGCACACTTCGAGCAGCTCTCTGCGACGAACGCAGGAGTGAAGGATGTTCGTGAGGTACTAGCGCGTGCCAGCCAGCGGTTGGGAGAAGACAGGGGGCGCACGGTTCTGTTCCTTGACGAGATCCACCGATTCTCGAAGTCCCAACAAGATGCGCTTCTTCCTGGTGTCGAAGACGGCGTCATCATCCTGGTGGGTGCGACGACGGAGAATCCATTCTTCGAGGTCAACAGCCCACTCATCTCGCGTGCGACTGTCTTTCGCACGGAGCCGCTTTCATCGGCCGAGGTGGCGGAACTCATCGACAGAGCCTCGCAAGACGCTATGCGTGGCATCGGCATGCCTGTTGACGATGATGCCAGAGAGGCTCTGTCGGAACGCGTTGGCGGTGATGCCAGGCTTGCCCTCAACACGATCGAGATGGCAGCAACCATTGCTCAGGGAGAGGGAGTCGAATCGGTCACCGAGGAGGCTGTGGCGGAGGCCTTGCAGCGTCGCATCATCCGGTACGACAGGGCAGGGGACAGGCATTACGACGTCATCTCGGCGTTCATCAAGTCGATGCGTGGATCTGATCCTGATGCCGTGGTGTACTGGCTCCAGACGATGGTCGAAGCGGGGGAAGACCCGAAATTCATCGCAAGGCGAATGATCGTCTTCGCTTCTGAGGATGTCGGACTTGCAGATGCTCAAGCGCTGGCCATTGCAAACCAGGCATTCCGGACCGTTGAGGTGGTCGGCCTCCCTGAGGCAAACTACGCACTCACACATGCCGCGCTCTATCTCGCCCTGGCTCCGAAGTCGAACACCATCAAGGATGCAATACATGCAGGCATGGTTGCCGTGACCGAAGGTCCACCTGGAGAGGTGCCTGCTCACCTGAGGTCGGGAACCACTCAGGGTGAGCGAGATATGGGCATCGGCGTCGGATATGTCTATCCACACGATGTCCCAGCGGCTGTCGTATCCCAGCAGTACCTCCCTGATGGCCTCGAGGATTCCGTCCTGTATCACCCCAAGCAAATCGGCGCCGAACGCGAGCTTGCTGAACGCCTCGCCAAGATCGACAAGATCCTCGGAAAGAAGCGCTGACACAGCTCCCTGAAGAGAGGATGCATCATGCGTCTACTCTCTCATCCATGTTCACCCGCATACGATGGTTCGCTCTCGGCTCGGTCGCCACGCTCGGCGCCACCGTCTTCGTTGTGAATCGAGCAAGGACGTTGAAGGAACAACTCACTCCTGAGGGCGTGGCTCGGGCGGCTGCATCGCTTGCCGCGGATACGATGGAAGCAGTCGGTGTCAGGCTGCAGCGATCTGCCCTGCGCGGTGTCCCTGACCGCTCGGAGCCCGACGCGGGCTAACCTCGCCTGCCATGAACACCAACGAGATTCGAAGCACCTTCATTGACTTCTTTGCGGAGCGCGACCATGCAATCGTGCCCTCGGCCTCGTTGATTCCTGTGGATCCGACCCTGCTCCTCACCGTGGCAGGCATGGTGCCTTTCAAGGCTCAACTGCTCGGTGAGGAGAAACCTCCGAGCGATCGGGCTGTGAGCTCTCAGAAGTGCATCCGTACCGCCGACATCGACATTCTCGGAACGACTGCGAGACATCTGTCCTTCTTTGAAATGCTTGGCAACTTCTCCTTCGGTGACTACTTCAAGGAGAAGGCAATCCCGCTGGCGTATGAGCTTCTGACCGAGGTCTACGGCATCGATCCCGACAAGCTCTGGTTCACGGTCCACGAATCCGATGACGAAGCTGCACAGATCTGGCTCGATGTTGTGGGAATCGACCCGGACCGCCTCCAGCGAAGGGACCGCGACAACTTCTGGCAGATGGGAGTTGCCGGACCCGCAGGACCATGCTCTGAGATCTTCTTCGACCGTGGACCGGAGTATGGACCCGACGGTGGCCCAATCGTCGACGAGGAGCGCTTCGTCGAGATCTGGAATCTCGTGTTCATGCAATACGTCCAGGATGAGCCGTATCACGTTGTTGGCAACCTGCCCATGAAATCCATCGACACAGGTCTGGGTCTCGAACGGATGGCAATGGTGCTCCAAGATGTTGCATCTGCGTTTGAGACCGACGCGATGCGGGCCATCATGTCCGTCGGCGAACGGGCGGGTGGTGTCGAGTACGGCGACTCTGAACGCTCAGATATGTCGCTGCGCATCCTTGCCGACCACGGCAGGGCGTTCACTTTCCTGATCTCAGACGGTGTCGTGCCATCCAACGAAGGGCGCGGGTACATCCTCCGCCGGCTTGTTCGACGCGCGGTGCGCCATGCTCGGATGCTCGGGGCAACTGAGCCGATCACAGCAGCGCTTGTGGAGGCGACCATCGATGAGATGGGAGAGGCGTTCCCTGCGATCTCAGAGAGACGGGATCACATCAAAGAGGTCGTCGAGCGTGAGGAAGCTGGTTTCCTCCGAACGCTCGAGTCTGGTGAACAGATGCTCGATGTCGTCATCGATGGGCTTGGCGACAGCACGGAAATTCCCGGAGCAACGGCGTTCAAGCTCCATGACACGTTCGGTTTCCCGATCGAAATCACGGAGGAGATCGCGACCGAGCGAGGCCTTACGGTGGATCGCGATGGCTTCGACGTGGAGATGACAGAGCAGCGAGATCGCGCAAGGGCAGCGTTCAAAGGCGCTGCTGACGGCGATTCAACCGATATGTACAGACGGATTCTTGGCGGAATCGATCCAACAGAGTTCACCGGCTACAGCTGCGTTTCTGGAACCGGGGTCGTGCTGTCGCTGCTGCGCGAGGGCGAGGCTGTCGAGCGCGTGGAGGAGGGTCAGGAGGTCGAGGTGTTCCTCAGCAGCTCTCCCTTCTATGCAGAGTCCGGGGGTCAGGTCGGTGACACAGGCACCGTCGCCACAGTGACGGGCAAGATCAAGGTCGTCGACACGCAACTCGCGCTTGTTGGTGTCCATGGGCACCAAGGCAAGGTTGTCGAGGGTTATGTGCAGACAGCACAAGACGCCGAGTCTTCGATCGACGGAACGAGACGTGAACGAATCAGGAAGAATCACTCGGGCACCCACATCCTTCACTGGGCGCTGCGTGACGTCCTGGGCCAGCACGTTCAACAAGAGGGTTCTCTCGTTGCACCCGATCGTCTGCGTTTCGACTTCTCACACTTCGAGGGTGTCAACCTCGAAACGCTTCATCAGGTGGAGAGAGAGGTCAACGAGCGGGTCATTGCAAACATGGGCGTGGTCACGGTCGAGACTTCAAAGGAAGATGCAGAGAAGATGGGTGCAATCGCCTTCTTCGGCGACAAATACGGCGACGAGGTCAGGGTCGTCAAGATGGGTGACTTCTCGACTGAGTTCTGTGGTGGGACGCACGTTCCGAGTACAGGTCAGATCGGACCGCTCGTTCTCGTGAGCGAAGGCTCGGTCGGGTCGAACATCCGACGTGTCGAGGCACTGACAGGGTCTGCGGCATATGATCACCTCTCCGAGCTCCGGTCGAATCTCGACAGCATCGGCAGCATTCTTCGCGCACAGCCGGGCAGGGAAGTCGATGCCGCGAAGTCGATCGCTGACAGGCTCAATGCCGCAGAAGAGCGGATCGGTGAATTCGAGGAGAGGGAGCGGACACAGGTCGCTGACAACGTCCTCTCCAGCGCCGAGAAGATCGGGACCGCCTCGTTCGCGTCGACACGTGTCGATGGCCTTGGCGGGGATGGAATCAGAGCCCTGGCATTCCAAGTACGCGACCGACTTGGCCGTGGCATCGGGGCCTTCGGATCGGTGACTGACGCCAAAGCTGCCATCATCGTGTTCGTGTCGGATGATCTTGTCTCCGAGGGGGTCTCTGCCGGTGAGATCGCCAATGCGGGTGCCAGAGCGCTCGGGGGCGGAGGAAGCCGCGATCCCAAGCTCGCGCAGGCAGGCGGACCGAATGCCGATGCGATCGATGAGGCGATCTCGCTCATGAAGACCGCTGCGAGCGAGGCTCTGGCTGCGCTGTGAGCGAGCGAATCCTCGGTCTGGACCCTGGGGAACGCAGAATCGGTGTAGCGGTATCCGATGCCACCTGTACCATCGCGTCGCCGGTGGAATTCGTCGATCGCCAGACCAGGGACCACGAGCAGAGGCTCATCGATCTCTGCTCGGAGTGGGAGATCGTCGAGATAGTTGTCGGGTTTCCGATGAGTCTTGATGGCACCGAAGGACCAGCAGCAACGAGGGCACGGGAATTCGGAGAGTCCGTCAAGAGGCTCACAGGATTGCCCGTGGCTTTCCAGGATGAGCGATTCACCACCGTAACGGCAGAACGGGCACTGCTCGAGGGCGGTGTGAGGCGAAGATCACGTAGGAACAAACGTGACCAGGTCGCAGCAGCGGTCATGCTCCAGGCCTTCCTGGACAGGCGGAGACACGAACTTGGAAACGAACACGACACAAACACCGAGAGGTGAGCACAGTGCGGCGGCTCGAATTGCGGTGGTCGCAGTTCTTGCTGTGGTCGTCATTGTGGTGTTGTACCTCGGAGCACGCGGCGTCGCAGGACTCGTTGCCGGTGGCGACTCCTGGGACATCGAGGCAGGTCTGCCGGTTGAAGTGACCGTTGAACCCGGAAGCTCGGCCACGAGTATCTACGACACGATGCAAGATGCCGGAGTTGTGCGATCGAGCGAGCTGCAGGCTGCCGCAAAAGCGGCTGGCGTCGAGGACCGACTTCAAGCAGGAACGTATTCGCTCACAACGGACATGGATTCCACTGCCGTGCTGCGCCGTCTCGTCGAAGGCGGGGATGTCGACTCCGGCAGCACATTCACGGTGATCGAGGGCTGGACCATCGATCGAATCATCGACGAACTTGCCGACGCCACGGCCTACTCGCGAGCCGAGTATCGGAAAGCGCTGAGAGATGGCATGGTCACATCTCCTTTGCAGCCTGATGACACTTCAGACCCGATCACTCGGTGGGAGGGTCTTCTCTTTCCAGCAAAGTACCCGATGACTGAGAGCGCGACACCCGCTCAGATCCTCCAGATGATGGCGGATGAGATGACCAGGCGTTTCGAAGATGTCGACTGGTCCGGGATCGGCGAGCTCGGAATCTCGCGATATGAAGCGCTCGTGATCGGATCCCTCATCGAATGGGAGGCCGGAACCGACAGCGACCGACCGATCATTTCGTCTGTGATCCACAACAGGCTCGGCCAGCCGATGAGACTTCAGATCGACGCAACCGTCATCTACGCACTCGGTTACAACCCCGGGCGCGTGCTGGTACAACACCTCGAGATCGGTTCGCCGTACAACACCTACCGCATCGACGGACTTCCACCTACGCCCATCGGCACGGTTTCCACCGCAAGTCTTGTGGCTGCGGTCAACCCGGTGCAATCTGACTACCTTTTCTATGTCCTCGGACACGAGGACGGCTCACACGCGTTCGCAGCGACATATGAGGAACACCAAGCGAATGTTGAGGCGGCCAAAGATGCTGGGATCCTGCCATGAGATACGCCGTCGTTGGGGATCCCGTTGAGCACTCTCGGTCACCGGCGATCCACAATGCTGGCTTCAAGGCCCTCGGCATCGGTTCCGAGTTCGGCCACATGCTCGTTCCGGCCGACGGGTTCGATCAGGCAATCCTGGCCTTGTGCTCTGGGCAACTTGACGGGGTGTCCGTCACGATGCCCCACAAACTCAATGCCTTCGAGGCTGCCGATGAGCGGTCCGATACTGCTCTGCGTACAGGTGCTGTCAACACTCTGATCGTTGAGGACGGGGCCCTGATTGGCCACAACACGGACGTCGCCGGCGTCCGTCATGCTCTTGAAGCGGTGGAAGCAGACGCAGGGGACCCAATTCTGCTCCTCGGCTACGGTGGTGCGGCTGCTGCTGCGCTTCTGGCCGTGGCCGGAAGGGATATCTACCTCTCCGGCAGGGAGATAGAAAAGGCAGATGCACTCATCAGGCGTGTCGATGTCGAGGCCACACCTATCCCCTGGGGGGAGCCCGTCCCGATGGCCACGGTCATCAACGCAACACCCATCGGCATGGCGGGGGAGTTCCTACCCGCAGGTGTGGTCGAACGCGCGGCAGCGCTCATCGACATGCCATACGGAGATGAAAGATCACCCGCCGTCGCCCATGCCCTTGCCCTGGGTCTCCCCACCGCGGACGGAATCACGATGTTGGTCGGCCAAGCAGCGGGGGCATTCACGCTATTCACGGGCGAGGAAGCACCCATATTCGTCATGGATGAAGCTGCTCGGTCGTGGAACAGGAGCGGTTGAAGAGGTTCACGGTTCACGGTGAGCGCCTTCTGAGACGGCGAATCTACAGCTGTGAACCGTAAGTCGTGGGCTTCTTTCATGGTTCAGGTTCTGGGGTTGGGCTGGCTCTTGTGAGTCTGCGTCTCGTGGGTGGGGAGTGTGGGTCGAGTTGGTAGCCGTTGTTGTGGATGGCTATGTGGTGGTGGTACCAGCACACGGTGGCGAGGTTGTCGGGGTGATGCGTACCGCCATCTGAGAATCGTTGAATGTGGTGCGGTTCAAGCCTGTATCTCGAGTTGCAGCCGTCAATGACACACACCCCGTCGCGTCGGGTTACAGCATGTCTGATGGCTGGCGGGATTGCACGGGTAGCTGGTGACGTTACAACAGGTGAACCGTGGTCATCGAGTCCAACGATCTGAACCCGTCCTGTGCACAGCATCTGTTCCAAAGCGTCTGGTCCGATTCTTGGCCCGTATTCGATGTCTCCGGTGGTCTCGGTCGGATTGTCCTGTCTGGCGTCGACAAACACCGTGACGTGACCGCCATGTGAAGTGGGAGATCCGTCACCAGGGATGTCATCGTCACCTGAGATTCCGGTAAGGGAGTCCTGAGCCATAGCCATCAACGCATCGAGTTGACGTTGACCTCTCGAGGAAGGTAGATCCCTTGCTATGTCACGGAGTTGGTCTGCACGTTCACAGATT
>QMQC01000005.1 GCA_003648875.1 Actinomycetota bacterium | reverse complement strand
TTCCAAGCCAACTCCATCGACACGGTGATCGAGGCGATCCAGAGCCAAGAGATCCTCAGGAGCACCGATCCTGTTCCAGTGTCGATCGGCGGGTTCGATGGGATCTCCTTCACCGCCGATGTAGTGGTGCCCGGCGGCGAGTCGGTCGAGCTCTTCATATTTCCGAACAATCGGCTGTACAACCAGATCCCTCTCAACCCGCCGCAATTCCGCGACGGCACCCGGATGAGGTTCACGATCATCCCGATTGGCGGCGACGTATTGGCGATCATGGCAATCTCGGGAGATGGCACCGGCTTTGACAGCTTCCTCGACGCCGCAGACGAAGTCCTCGCCACGATCAGTTTCGACGAGACCGATACCGGATAGACAGGCAACTTTCGGCGGCAACCGAATTCATGTGCACGGTGTGAGGTACGACGGGTGGAACGTCGGCAGCATCGCGCTGTCAGCCCGGTTTGGATACGGTCGCAGGGCCTGTGTGCCAGACTGACCGACAATGACCCCCAATCGCACTTTCGCGTGCTCCCCATGACCAGGTTTCGCGGCGCTGTCCTGCGCGAGCGCAGTCTCTCTCGTCCCTATGCCGAGTCCCGTCCCCTCGAGATCGTCGAGCTCGAACTGCCCGGTCCCGCACCGGGCGAGTTGCTCGTCGAAGTAGTTGCGGCCAGTCTGTGCCGGTCGGATCTCTCCGTGGTCACAGGTGCACGAGTCTGGCCGCTACCCATGGTGATCGGCCATGAAGCAGCAGGGAGGATTGCCGCGGTCGGATCCGATGTGACGGGCTTCGCACCAGGGGACGACGTTGTGCTCGCATACCTGCCCCAGTGCGGTGAATGCGTCCGGTGCCAGAATGGTGAGGCCTGGTTGTGCGAAGTCGGTGCTGAGGCAAACCAGAAAGGCGAGCTGCTCACCGGGGGCACTCGCCTGACCCACAATGGCGAGAAGCTCCACCATCACATGGGAGTAGCGGCCTTTGCGGAGTACACGATGGTGTCGGCAGCCTCCGCCGTGAAGGTGCCGTCGGGTCTCGCGGCGCGAGACATCTGCATCTTTGGATGCGCCGTGCTCTGCGGCGCAGGGACCGCTCTCAATACGGCTGGGGTCGCCGAGCGCGACTCAGTGGCGGTCGTCGGACTTGGAGCGGTTGGACTCTCGGCGATCCTCGGTGCCAGAGCCGCAGGTGCGGACCGGATCGTCGCCATCGACAGACTCGCCACAAAGCTCGCTCTGGCATCGACGCTCGGAGCAACCGACGTACTGCTGGCCAACGATGAGACCGCGGTCCACGTAAACGATTCGACGACAGGCGGCGTCGATCACGCAATCGAGGCCTCCGGCACACTGGAGGGCTTCGATCTGGCATTGAGCCTCGTTCGGCGCGGGGGCACGTTGACCACACTCGGCCTGCCGGGACCTGCTATCTCACACGATCTCGAGCTTTCGCGCCTGGTCGCCAGCGGCGTGACGATCGGAGGCAGCTACCTCGGTTCGTGCACCACCTCGCAAGACATCCCGCGCTTCATCGAGCTGTACCGCGATGGTCACTTGCCCACAGACAAGCTCATCTCGCACCGCATCGAACTTGACGACATCAATGTCGCTCTCGACCGTCTCGCAGATGGTGAAGCGCTCCGCCAGGTCATCGAGTTCTGAAGTCGGCTGCCGCCGGTGCAGAAGTGGCATCGGGTCAGGTGATGAAGACCGGCGCACTGCATGGCCGGAGCGGCTCCAAGTAGGCTGGCCAGCATGGAGACGCCAACGCATGGTCCTGCAAATCGCGAATCGGCGACTACAAACAGGGTTTTCGATCCGAAGGAGTGACGAGATGAAGAAACTTGCGCTGATGATCACTGCCACACTCATCGTGGCTTCCTGTGGGGGATCCGATGACGCTGCCGATGCTCTGGTCGAACAGATCATCGAGCAGACGGACGTCGAGGGGATAGACCTCAGTACGGGCGACGACGGAGAATTGACTTTGACGATCGAGGACGATGAAGGCACTGCACAGGCAAGTTTCGGGGGAGACCTCCCAGCCGACTTCCCGTTCCCACTCCCCGACGTCTACGAGGTCGGTACGTCGATGCAGTTCGACGAGGAGTCAGGGACCTCATACACAGCGGTCATCGAGGTCGCCGGAGACGCGTACGATTCCATGAAGGAGAAATACGAGTCCTGGCTCGAGGATGAGGGCTTCACCGTTGACACGTTGGAGATGCAAAGCAATGAGGGGAACGCAGCCTTCATCACGGGAGAACGCGAAGATGTCCAAGCATCCGTATCAATGAGCGTCGAGGAAGTTGCCAACGACGATGCGGGAAATCTCACCTACGCCACGTTCGTTACATTGGCTTGGATGCCGATTGGCTAGATCGCACGCCGCAACCGATGGCCACTCAGCCGGGCGATCGCTCCTCGGACTTCGCCTGCGAACGGCTCTCCTCATCGCCCTGGCTCTGATCGTCGCGTCATGCGGTACGGCAGGGGAGGAACCCTCGACGACCGATCCAACGGGAGGTCCGCCGTCGTCGGAGCCAATCGGTGATTCGGTCACGCTGGTCGCGCCGTCGATGGATACCACAGAGGCCGTCGCCGCACTGCTCGATCCTGCCACGGCGGAGGCTGCAATGATCGCCATCCTCGAGGTCCTCGAAATCGGCGTCTACGCGACGGATGGAACACCGATCGTTGTCGGAGCGGAACGAGGACCCGATGACCTGTGGCTGTCGATGGCAGAGGTCTCCGGCCTAGCGTTGGCTGCCGGACGCGAACCGGTTCCGTTCGAGCGGATCAGGAACCTGCTCAACGCAACGGCCGGAACAGATCTCACGACCGAAGATGTCGCCTCGATGTACCGCGAGATGATCGACACGCTCCCCGAGTACCCGATGAGCAGGGTGCTCGCCGCTCTGGGGACCGAGATCCGATCCGATGGCGAGATCACACCATTTGAGGGGTGGCTCCTCTTCGTTGCGATGACACCACCGCTGCCGAACCTCGAGGGTGAAGCCATGGCAAGCCGTCTCGCAGTGGCCGGAGCGTCCGCGATCCGTGCAGCCTCCGACGATTGTCCACCGGTCGGTGGGGGTGATTCGGATCCTGGCTTCAGCCTGGCTCAGGGATACGTCGGAGAGATGGCCGGTTCGGTCGAGTCTGAGGTCATCGACGAACTAGCCGAAGGCGCAACGTCGCGCACGATGGGGACCGCATCGAAGGTGGCCAGCTGGTGGAAGAGTGTCTCAAGTGTGATCTCGAAGGCGACGCAGCTCCTCGACGTCAGCAAGATGTGGGCAATCTACGAGAACATCCAGCCGAACGTGACGGTATCCAAGGTTCCTGTCCACGAAATCCATGATGCTCAGGGAAAGAGTGTCGAGAGTGAACGCGCCGAAGTAGTCGCCTCAGTGCGGTGGAACGGCATGGGTGCTGGCTCAGAGCGCTGCTTTGCCAGTCGCGTCCTCGGCCTTCCACCCCCCGGACCCGTCAAGAACGCGGGAGTCAAGTTCGAGATCGACAAGACGCTTGTGAGCCACGGCCACATGCGCCGGCCCAGCAGCCAGGATGCGGCTGGCGGTGTCGCCCGCCAACTCACGGATGCGGCTGGCGAGACGAGGTTCTGGTACGAGCCGAAGAATGAGAGGCCAAAGTCGGCTCAGACACTTGGTCCAGCGCTCGAGATGCGAGAGACAGGGATCATCACGGCCGAATTCGACTTTGCGGGTGCCTTCGAGCAGTTCCTGAATCCGTACGGGATGATCGAGATCGTATTCGATACCTTCGATGTCAACGTCATCGAGACTCCCCTCGAGGTCGTCTGGCACAGTCCTGCGGCTCGTGTCACTGTCGTCGTGGACCTGGAACCACCCTGGGCCGGTGCGGCGGCTATCGACCTGGTGACCTGTGACGGCGAAGCCTGGACCGGCTCCGTGACGCTGGACGGGAAGATGGACATCGGAGGTGGGTCGATGGATCAGAAGGGTGATGTGACACTTGCCCTTGATGTGCAGAACGGTATCGGTGAAGTTGAGTTCGTGTTCCCCGTGACAGCGACCATGACGGCCGCCGGACAGACAATTACGAACAAGATCTCGTCGCAACAACGCCTGACACTGGTCCTTCCCGAGGGCGTCGGTCCAGCGACCGTCAAGCTCGAGACCATCGGTGGCAGCCAAGTGGTCACAGGTCCCGGGGGAGGTACCACCGGATCCGTCGACTCGTGGATGGACGAGTTCACTGCGCCCATCATCGTCAACGACAAATGCGACACATAGGACCAGATCGAGGCTCGAGCGGGCAGCACCACACGGCCCGGTAGGCTGGCCGGCGTGGAGTCACCGACGTACGTTCTCGCCATCGACCTCGGGACGTCAGGACCGAAGGTGGCACTCGTGTCGGACCGTAGCGAGGTCCTTGGCACGGCGACCGAGTCCGTTGACCTCATGCTCGATGGGACCGGTGGCGCGGAACAAGATCCGCACGCCTGGTGGAGTGCGATCGTCACAGCGACCCGACAGACGGTGGAAGCATCGCCTGGCGCCCGCATCACGGCCGTGTCGGTCACGTCCCAGTGGTCCGGCACCGTCACCGTCGATGCGCAGGGAGCACCGATCGGAAACGCCATCATCTGGATGGATTCGAGGGGAGCGGGCCATCTCAAGGATTTGAGAGGGTCCGGACCGATCCGCATCGAGGGCTTCGGTCCCCTCAGGGTGCGACGCTGGATCGCCACGACCGGGGGCGGTCCCTCTGGGTCGGGGAAGGACCCGATAGCGCACATTCTCTTCCTTCGTCACGAGCGACCCGACATCTACCGGGCCGCGGAAAAGTTCCTCGAACCAAAGGACTACATCAATCTCCGTCTCACCGGCAGGGCCGTGGCTTCGTACGACTCGATCGCACTGCACTGGCTGACAGACAACCGTGACCCGGATTCCGTTGACTACGACGACGTCCTCCTTGGATACGCAGGACTGGAACGGGACCAACTGCCCGACCTTGTACACGCAACAGAGGTGATCGGCGGTCTGAGCGCAACGGCTGCAGACGAACTCGGGTTGCCAAGGGGAACGCCCGTCGTTGCGGGGACTCCCGACGTCTCTTCGGCAGCCATCGGAGCGGGAACCGTCCGTGACCACGAAGCGCACCTCTACATCGGAACTTCGTCGTGGCTCACGTGCCATGTCCCATACAAGAAGACCGATCTGATGCACTCGATCGCATCTCTGCCCGCTGCGGTGCCAGGCAGGTGGTTCGCAGCCAACGAGCAGGAGACCGCAGGGAAAGCGATCGATTGGCTTGCTTCGATCCTCTACCCGAATCGGGACGGGGACACCTCTGTGTATGGAGACCTCAACGGCATCGCGGCCACCGTTGCACCCGGATCGAACGGCGTGATCTTCACACCCTGGCTCTATGGCGACCGCACCCCCGTTGAAGATGCAAACCTGCGGGGCGGCTTCTTCAACCAGTCACTCGACACCGGGAGGGACGAAATGGTGCGCTCAGTGTTCGAGGGCGTTGCATACAACACCAGGTGGCTCCTCGAAACCGTTGAACGTTTCACGAAGAGCCGTCTCGACCCGATCGCCATGGTCGGTGGCGGTGCACAGTCAGACCTCTGGGCCCAGATCCATGCCGATGTCCTCGACCGCACGATCCTTCAACGCGTTGAGCCCTTGTGGGTGAACGTCCGTGGCGCGGGGATGCTTGCCCACGCAGCGTTGGGGCATGTCGAGTGGGAGGACATCGATGCGATGGTTTCCACATCGGCCACGCACGTGCCGAATCAGGCGAATCGAGCCGTGTACGACCGCCGGTATGACACGTTCCGCAAGATCCACAAGGCCAACCGCGGCATCTACCGCCGCATCAACGGTTGAGAGTCACATGAGCATCACCGACAAAGCCAGGAACCTTCTCGACAGGCTCCCTCCTCGTCTGGCCTCCGCCATCATCGGTGGTGCGCAACGTATCCCCAAGGTACGAGACGTTCTCGACGCAGAGTACGAGGCGATGCTCGACGCTGCGCCCATCGTGCGACCCGACGTCGACGGGCCTGTGTACAGCCGTCTTCCCGAGACGGGACGTGATCGTGAGGAGATCACCGAGTACATCACTGCACTTGCAGACGCCGAACACGGGAACTGGGACGACGGCCACACTTCAGGGGCTGTCTATCACGGCGACGCCGATCACATCGAGTTCCTGAACAAGGTGTATGCGCTCCAATCCCAATCGAATCCTCTCCATCTCGACGTGTGGCCCTCTGGGATGAAGTTCGAGGCCGAGGTCGTCGCCATGACGGCAGACATGCTGGGCGCCAGAATCGCTGCCCGAGCAGGGGACGAGATCGTTGGGACGGTGACGTCGGGGGGTACGGAGTCGATCATCATGGCGATGAAGGCGTACCGCGACCGTGCGGGCGTTGCAAAGCCGGAGATGGTCCTCCCCGATTCGGCGCACGTTGCCTTCGACAAGGCAGCCGCATACTTCGGCTACACCCAGATCCGGGTACCCGTCGCTGGCGACTTTCGCGCCGATGTCGACGCCATGGCGAACGCGATGACGAAACGCACGATCGTCGTGGTCGGCTCGACTCCCGGGTTTCCCCACGGCGTCATCGATCCCATCGGGGAGCTCTCGGACATGGCTCGCGAACGAAGCGTCGGGTTCCACACGGACGCCTGTCTCGGTGGGTTCGTGCTGCCGTGGGCCGAGCGGCTTGGTCACGACATCGCACCTTTCGATTTCCGCCTGCCGGGTGTGACATCGATGTCTGCGGATACCCACAAGTATGGATACGCCGCAAAGGGCACCTCGGTCGTCCTGTATCGCGGAAAAGACCTTCGCAGGCACCAGTTCCACGTCGCCACAGAGTGGCCCGGAGGGCTCTACTACTCCCCAACACTTGCCGGAAGCCGTCCGGGTGGACTCGTCGCAGCGGCATGGGCCGCGCTCGTGTCGATGGGTGAGGACGGTTACATCGCTGCCACCAAAGCAATCCTCGAGACCGGTGCGGAGATCCGAGCAGGGATCGAGGCAATCGACGGCCTGCACGTCCTCGGGGATCCACTGTGGGTGATCGCCTTCGAGTCTGACGATGTCGACATATTTGAGATCATGGCCCGGATGGCCGAACGTGACTGGAGCCTCAACGGCCTGCATCATCCACCGGCGGTGCATCTCGCCGTCACACTGCGACATACCCGACCCGGTGTTGTCGAGCGGTTCCTGAACGACCTCGAGGGCGCCGTCGACGAGGCCCGGAATGCTGGGGGCGGTGCCACAACCGGTGCAGCACCCATGTACGGCATGGCCGCAACGTTCCCTGCCCGCTCGGCAGTCGCCGAGATGATCACCCGCTACATCGATCGGATCTACGAGGTCGAGGACGAATAGGCAGATCGACGATGCTTGTGGAGAAACGCGCTATCGGCCGATTCCGGCACGGATGCATATGGGCAGCGCGCTGTCCGTTGGTAGAGGCGCGTGAATCGTATCCACCAGGTGAATCAGGTGCGGAGTCGATGTTGGAGTAGTGCTTGCACGTCGGCATCGGTTCGTTCCACGCGCGCTCGAGCAGACAGCGTCCGGCGATGAACGCGTTCAAGCCTGTCCTGCGCTTCGGCGATAGCCTCAGCTTGTCGTGCTGGATCTGGATCCGCGCCATCGCGGAGGGTTGCGACTACGGCATTTGCCTCGTCGAGCTGGTTCTCGAGATTGCGGAGCCGTTCGCGTGCCTCATCGACCGAACGTTCCGCAGTCGCCAGGCTCTCTGCGAGGCCGCTCGCAGGATCTGTATCGAGGACGATCGGCGCTCCAGCATGAATCGCTGCTGTCATCGGCAGCAGCGAAGCAAGGGCGACCATGTCGCCACCGAATGGGTCGAGGAGCTCTCCTCTGCGCAGGCGCATCGGCATGAGGACGAGCGTCGCATCGGCGCATACCCGCACGACGTCCTCGCTCGTAGCCTGATCGATTGTCACGACGTCGGCGTCAATTCGGGCGCCCTCGAGCATCGACTCGAGGTGCGCCTTCGTGGCGTTCGCATCCTGCCCCGCATCAGCGACCAGCCGTATCGTTGCATGCTGCCACTCCGGATCGCGGGTGCACAGATATGCCGTCATGAGGGCCAATCGGCCCGAGTCGTCGTCCTCCCACCAAAGTGTGATGTTGCGGCGTTTCCTCGGCGTCGATGTGAACCGTCCCCAGCGAAGCTCGTCAGTGGAAAGACTCATGACGCTCACACCGAGCCTCGCTACGTCACTGATGGCCCCGACATAGGAGCCAAGAGCAGCTGGGTCCGGTGACTCCGGCCAGCCGAACAGCACAACATTGGCTCGGATTCGTCCGAGACCGAATGACTGCACGATCACAGGGAGAGCATCCATCCCGTCGGCAGCGAGTATGGCCCTTCCATGCACCTCGAGCCCCAGGTCCGCGATCTCGGATTGCAGCTCTTCTTGCTGTCGATCTGTCTCGATGCGCTTACGTATGCCCTTTCCGGGAACAATCCGGAACGCTGCGGTGAGACCGCTGTTGCCCTCGATCCACTTGGCAAAGGTCAGAAGCCTCGCCCTTCTGCCGGTATCTGCAGAGAACACAAGTATTTGAGGGCGCCAGTTCCTCGCATGTTCGATTTCGCCATCTAGGGCTCTGATGTTCTCAACAGCCCTCTGAAAGTGGTGCGAATGAGCCGCATCTGCCCAGCGCTCAGGGATCGCCCTTCGCCTGAGGTACTGGTAGATGAGGAAGAGAAGAACGATCGCCGCTGCTCCCGCGATCGGATTGATGGCGAGCATCGCGGCCACACACAGGATGGCACCCGCAAGGCTTGCGCCCTTGTTGAAGAAGCGAAACCTCGGCCTGAAAGACGGACTACCGGCGCGTGCTTCGTAGTAGGTGGCGTAGTTGATGAGTCCATATGAGACAAGAAAGAACATCGACACCACAGGAGCGATCACGTTGACCGATCCGAGCAGGATCGTCGCCATGGCGATCGCAAGGCTCAGGACGACCGCTCTGCGAGGGTTGTTCGCATCTCCCTCACCCTCGGCGAACCAGCCAATGAGAGGGAACACCCGATCTGAAGCCATCGACTGAAGGATGCGAGGCGCACCGAGCAGCGACGCCATTGATGAGGAGAGTGTTGCAGCGATGACGCCGAGAGCGACCAGTGCTCCGATCACGGCGATGTGCCTCATCGCCGAGCCATCGTCGGTGACGAGTACCGAGAGCGGCGCACCACCTGCGAGCAATATCGCAACCGAGACGTACACGACAGTGGACAGACCCACGGCGGTGAACGTTCCGATCGGGAGACTCCGACCCGGATTCCTGAGATCTCCAGACATGCTCACGCCCTGGGTGAACCCGGTGACCGCTGGGAAGAAGATGGCAAACGCAACCCAGAAGCCGACAGCTCCGGTTGGAGCGGCCCACGAGTCACCGAGCGTCTGGGAGTCGAACGCCGATATCGAGCCGATGTAGAACGAAACGAGTGCTGCAACGAGCACCACCATGACAACGAACTGGAGCTTGGTTGCCACATCGGCACCAGCCCAGGCAAACGCGAACAGTACGAGGACGGCAATGGCAGCGATCACCTGAACGACCAGACGCGACTCCCAGCCAGCTATTGCTGACGTGGCCTCCCCAAAACCGATGGCATAGAAGGCGATGGACACGGACTGGGCGAGGAAGAGCACGACACCAATCGCCCCGCCGAACTCAAGGCCGAGCGTCCTCGATATCAGGTAATAGTCACCCCCACCCTTGACGTCGATGTTGGTTGCGATCGCCGCAAGCGAGATGCTGGTGAGGATCGAGACCGCCGTTGCGATGGCGATGATGAGAAGGGCGCCCACCAAACCGCCGTTTCCGACGACATACCCCGTCCGGAGGAACAGGATGATCCCGAGGATCGTCAGGATCGACGGCGTGAACACACCAGCGAATGTTCCGAGCATGGCTCCGGACTTCTGTGCTGGGTGACCTGGTGACGTCTTCTCCACGCACCGAGTATTCACCAGCTGCGGTTCCAAGAGAGGAATTTTCTGAGCGGCGCCGCATCAGATGTGCACGTGCTCTGTACTCGCGTCGACGAACTCGAACTCCGCCGCTGATAGCGAGAGCCGGGACGACCGATTTCGCCAGCTCCCTGGTACCAAGCGAGGGCGTTGGTCGTCAGCTCAGGCTGCTTCCTCCAGAGGTACGGGTGGGCCTGGGATCGACAGAGAGATGGCACGCTTCGGCCTGCGATATGTGGTGGCCGTCAGACCGACACCGACCAGGATGAGGGGCAGGGCGATGAAGATCGGGCCGGAGATGATCTCAGCCCCGAGCGTCAGGCCGAGGATCACGGCCACCACCGGATTGACGTACGCATAGCTCGTTGCCAACGCCGGTCGTACCGTCTCGAGTAGATAGACGTAGGCGGTGTAAGCGACGATCGAACCCATCACGATCAGATATGCGAGCGCCACCCACGCAACCGTACCGGGCATCTCGACGATCCGTTCACCCATGAGCGGGCCTGCAACGAGCATCACCACACCGGCTGTCAGGAGCTGGGTCGCTGGGGCCATGAATCCTTCGGGCATCTCCAGTCGCTTGCCCCAGACCGATCCGAACGCCCATAGGAGGGGCCCGGCAATCACGAGCAGCATTCCGGGGGTGCTGGCCGCGAAATCGCCCTCCTGCAGTAGGACGATCACACCGACCAGCCCAACGCCGAGACCGAGCCACTCCCTTCGCACCGGCCACTGACCGAAGGACCCACCAACCAGAGCTGTCCACACGGGAATGGCCGCAGCTGCAGTGGCGGCCACTCCTGAGCCCACGCCGAGGTCCTCGGCGATCGTCATCAGGCCGACGCCACCGATCAGAAGCAGGGCGCCCATACGTCCAGCATTCCACCACTGGCGACGGGTCGGGGGTTTTGCTCCACGCATCCGCAGCACCGCATACATGACCGCGCCTGCGATGACGAAGCGCACGCCATTGAGGATGAATGGCGGGAATCCCTCCAGCCCGAAGCGGAGCGCCAGATACGTTGAACCCCAGATGAAGTAGACCGCCACGAGCGCGGACACGACAAGCGTGCGGGGATTCTTCTGGATCATTGGTGCCCACCCATGTAGGGGTCTAACTTGTTTATGTATCTTACATCATTCTTGTGCTAATGTAAGGAGTCAAATGGATTTTTCTCATTACAGTGATCAGCCGGTACAGATAGCGGTGGACCTGGTCAACACGCTCGACGCCATTAGCAGCGAGGAGAAGCTGACATCACCCGAGGACGTCAGCGACTTCATCCACGGTCATGACGGTGACTGGTGCAAACCCGGCTGGAAGGCTGACGAGAGCGACCTCGAGGAGGTCAAGCTCCTTCGCTCCCGACTCCGCCAGGTCTTTGATTCGGCAGACGAGAAGGAGGCTGCCGAGGTGATCAACTCGATACTCTCCGACGCCGTTGCAGTGCCAAGGCTCAGCCTGCACGGCGAAGGTCCCCATCTCCACTTCGAAACCGAAGAGGACAGTCCGGCCAAGTGGCTGGGCGCCGTGACCGCAATGGGACTCACCGTGGCGCTCATCGAGGGCGGCTACGAAAGATTCGGCAGGTGCAACTCATCGACGTGTGCCGACGTCTTTGTCGACACATCACGAAACCGATCGCGCCGCCACTGCTCTGACACCTGCACAACCCGCGAGAACGTGGCCGCCCACCGCGCCCGCCAGCGCAAAGAGGTTTGATCCCCCGCGATCTGAGGGTTGCCGAATGTCGCTGGTCCATGCGGGGGAACGCCTTGTTACAGGTAGGAGTTCGGGAGACTTCTTCGCAGGGACAGACACTGCCCACCGAACCTGGCATGTCGGTCAGGTTGGAGACTTCGACGACGCTCCGTGTCGAGCGTGATCATCGGGAGATGCTTCCGGCGTCAGCGGTCGCTTCGGCACTGTTGGAGAAGTCCGGCACGTCGCGATCGAGGTTCCGGATCGCAAGACTCCTCCACGACATGATGGAGACTGCTGTGATGAGCACTCCCATGATGATGAGGAGGAACCCAATGCCGCGTGCATCTCCTGTTCCGACAAGCCAACTGAGGTCATCAACGAACCGGCCATCGGATTCGAACATCGGTTGAAACACATTCTCTGCCAGCAGGCCAGCAAGAAGGTCAGATCGCGATCGTGACTTCTGCGTCGTCGATAAGCGGTCAGGCATCGGCAGGGCTCACCGACACCGCAGGGACGGTGAAGTCTTCGTCCTCGATGAGCGGGAACGGGTCGAGTGCTCCACAAAGGGCCGGGTTCTTGCCCGTGATCGCAACCACGGCCGATAGCAGAGCGGATTCGAGTGCATCGATGATCGCTGAGATGCTCGTCCGATCCGTGGAACGGGAACGCCTTTGGAGTGAGCGGCTGGGCCACGACGTCCCCCGTGAGGATTGCCACCGAATCGGAGCATCCGCTTCGGCGGCATCAGGTAGAGAGTCATCCGACCGAGGGTTCGGAGCAGAGCATCGCCAGGGATCTTGTCCCCGTTGGCACAGGAGCGGAAGCTCCCGGGTTCATATCCACACGCAGGCTCCAGCAAAGGCTTCGCTACGGCACACGCGTGGAAAAGGGGGAGCTTCTTCGGAACGAGTGGATCGGATGGAGAGAGGCCGGATAGTGTTGGCGGCATGGCGAGCATCCGACCTGCATCGGTCGCCGGCGTGTTCTACCCGGCCGACCCGCACGAGCTCCGAGCTTCGATCGAATCGCTTCTCATTGCCGAACCCCCACCGGAGGTCGGCATCCATCCAACGATGTTGATCGTTCCCCATGCCGGCTATGTCTACTCGGGTCCTGTAGCCGCGACGGCATACCGATTGCTTCGGGCAACGACCGATGTTCCCCGGAGGGTCGTTCTCCTGGGTCCCTCCCACTTCGTGAGGTTCACTGGACTGGTGAGCCCTGGGGTCGAGGCCCTGGCCACGCCACTGGGACCGGTTCAGGTGGATCGTGAACTCACCACGGTGGCAGAGGCACTTGTCGGCGTGGCTCCCGAACCCGCCGTCCACGCTCGCGAGCACAGCCTCGAGGTGCAGCTTCCCTTCCTCCAGGTCGCTCTTGGTGGGTTCACGACGCTTGCATTGGCGACAGGGGAGGTCGCGCCTCACGCAGTGGCCGACGTTCTCGACGAGACGATCGCCCCTTCCGGTGTGATTGGCGTCATCAGCTCTGACCTGTCCCACTATCTCGACCACGCGACGGCCAGTCGCAGGGATGCCCGCACCGCCGAGGCGATAGCCGGGTTGCGGCCGGACGACCTGGCCAGCGAGGACGCATGCGGTCGCACCGCCATACAGGCCGCGCTGCTGCTCGCCCAAAGACGTGGATGGAGCTGCCGCCTTCTCGCTCTTGAAAACTCGGGTGACACCGCCGGTTCGTTGAGCCGGGTTGTCGGGTACGGGGCCTTTGCCATCGGACCAGAGATCTGAAGCCGTTCAGCCCGCGAGACGGATCGGGAGGCGTCGCGCACCCCAGTTGCCGGGTCCGTCGGGATCGAACATCCCGGGACAGAGGGTCCCACACTCGAGACAACGCCCGGCCTCGTCCAGACCCCAGCGGCCGAGCCGGTATCCGTCCCGCTGGATGAGCTCCACCCCGCATTCGTGGCAATACGTTGCCTGTCCCGCAGGGTCGTGCACGTTTCCCGTGTAGACATGCCGGAGGCCGTTGCCCAATCCGATGCCTCTGGCCATCGTGAGCGCCCCTGGTTGGGTCGGAGGCCGATCAAGCATCTTGAACGCGGGATGGAACGCCGTGAAGTGCAGGGGCACCTCGGGTCCCAGCCGCTCCACGACCCAGCACGTAAGTCGGTCGATGTCCTCAAGCGTGTCGTTGAGTCCGGGGATCAGCAGCGTCGTCACCTCGAGCCAGACATCCGTTTCATTGTGGATGTACTCGAGCGTTTCGAGCACGGGGTCGAGGTGCCCGATGCACGCCTTGCGATAGAACTCGTCGGTAAATCCTTTCAGGTCCACGTTCACCGCGTCCATGTACGTGTAGAACTCGGTTCGCGGCTCAGGCATGACGTAACCCGCAGTGACCGCCACGGCCTTGACTCCGGTTGTTGCGCACGCACGTGCCACGTCGATGGCGAACTCGTGGAAGACGACTGGGTCGTTGTACGTGAAGGCAACACTCCTGCAGCCGAGTTCTGCGGCCCGACCGGCGATCGTCTCGGGCGAAGCTGGATCAGTAAGCGTGTCGTACTCGCGTGACTTTGAGATATCCCAGTTCTGGCAGAAACGACAGGCAAGATTGCACCCGGCGGTCCCGAACGACAGCACGGCTGTTCCGGGAAGGAAGTGGTTCAGCGGTTTCTTCTCGATGGGGTCGACGCAGAAGCCACTGGCCCTGCCGTACGTCGTGAGCACCACCTGGTCGTCCCGACAAGCCCGAACGAAGCAGAGACCCCGTTGACCGCTTCGCAATTTGCACAGACGCGGGCACATGTCGCACTGGATCCGCCCATCCTCCAACCGATGCCAGTACCTGGTTGGCACGATCGACTCGGGAGGCGCCAATGAAGGCGTGGGATCGCCCATCACAACCTCTCGTCGAGACGCCACAGTCCAGCGTCTCGCGCCGATTCGAACGCCGCCGCCATCTCGGCCTGATCGGGACGACGATCGATGTCGCCATAGCGCTCAGCCCCCGGCACCCTGTGTTCCGGACGGTACTGGCCCATGATGTTGACATAGGTGTCGGGAGAGACCGTGTGGTGTAGCCACCGGAAGATCGCTGCGGCTTGCTCGACGAGACCAGGCATCACGAGGTGGCGCACGAGCACGCCACGGCGCGCCAGCCCGTCCCGGCCGAACCTCAGGACGCCCACCTGTCGGTGCATCTCTGCGATCGCTGCTCGAGCTCTTTCGGGATAGTCCCTCGCTCGCACGAAGCGTCTGGAGGATTCGGACTCCCAGAACTTGAAGTCGGGCATGTAGATGTCGACCAACCCATCCATGAGCTCGAGCGACGCCATCGCGTCGTACGCCGAAGTGTTGTAGACAATCGGGAGCCTGAGACCGAGAGGAACTGCAACGGCGATTGCCTCCACGATCTGGGGCGCAACGTGCTCTGGCGTTACGAAGTTGATGTTGTGACAACCATCAGCCTGGAGTTGGAGCATCAGATCGGCGATCTGGTGTGCGTTGAGCTCCCGCCCTGCCTCCTTTGCGGAGATATCCCAGTTCTGGCAGAACACGCACTTGAGATTGCAGTAGGAGAAGAAGATGGTCCCCGAACCATTCCACCCGCGGAGACAGTCCTCCTCACCGAGGTGGCGGAAGGCGCTTGCTACGTAGGGCCAGCGACCGGTGTGACACACACCCATGTCGTCGACAAGCCGATTGACGCTGCAATCCCGCGGACATGCCTTGCAGTCCGCAAGCTCGTCGAGTGCTGCCGCGACCTTGGCGTCGAGCCTGCCCTCCCTCCACGTACCGACGTAGACCGGCTCGAAGTCGTCGATCAGGAATCGCTCGTCGAGTCCAGAAGCAGACGTTGTCATCATCCCCAAAGGTACCCCGTGCAACCCGCATCGCGGGTGGGCATCAACGGCTGGCAGCGCACAACACGCAGTGCATCGGCGCGATGCCCCAGTCCGGCTCATCCGATTCCGTGGACGAGCGCCTGTCGTGGATTCGGCCCGAGTACAGTTTCCTGTCGCAGTGTCCGAGTGCGGTGTCGGTGCATCTACTTGAGGAGGTCGGCCTCCCATTTCTCAACGCGATCCGAAGACTCGCCTGCGAGCAGCGCAGCAAACGACGCCAGGACCGCGAACGCGTCCCCCACGGGGTAGTAGAAGGCATCCCAGTTCTCGCTGTCCTCCCCGTCGTGGTTTGGGAGGACATGGTCGTGCTTGTGAGCCTCACGGAGCTCGACGATGGCGTTGGACGCTCGCCGCTCGATGTCCTCGAGGTCGACCTGGGACAGATGGGTCTTCTGCCGGGTCGTCCTGCGCAACAGCTTGCGTCGCATCACATCTGTGACGAATGATCCGAGGTCCACACGACGTGCGGGGTCCTGCAGATAGATGATCTCGTCGCGTGTCAGCGGCGAGAGGAACACGGTGAGCGTCGGGTAGCGATCCAGCACTCCTGCGTCACGCAGCATCTCGGGAATGAACGGGTTGCCTTCGAAGAAGGCGTCGCGGCCTGTTTCCAGGACCTGGTCGATCATCGCCAGCTCAAGAGCCTGGAGGTCGCCACGAACATCTCCTCCCACGAATCCGGGTGATGAGACGAGACGCTCGACCTCTGCACTGGGTGCGAAGTGGTAGTCCACACCATCGACCTCGCCGGGACGTGGAGCCCTACTGTTGTGGAGAATCAGGGGGGTCATCCGGGCTGCCAACTCGGGGTGGTGTCGTCCCAGTGCGCTCACCAACGGCCCCTTGCCCACACAGCTGGGACCCGAAAGCAATACGAGTCGTGCCACAGTCTCTTCCTCCCGCTATTCATGAACTTCGTCCGGTCGCCGAGCCTACAGCTATCCAACCTCGGGCATCGTGGGCGACCCAACGTTGGGTGGCGCCACCCTTCCCCATTCTTCCCAATGGGTTGTCATTTCGCGAACGAATTGACGGGGAGTCTGTGCATAGAGTCGCTGAGCCAGTGGCCGGAGGTCGGTTTGGAGTTCCGTGCGTCGCCCGGCAATGACGTCCAGAAGCTCGCCCTCTTCGGCGGGAGACACGAGGGCGACGGATGAGTCTGCTACGAAGCTCCCGAGGTCGGCGAGATCGTGATCCAGTCCCAGCCCGCTGCCGAGCTTCGCAAGGCCAGATGTGATGACGCATGTCGACTCGGGCCACGTCGCGGTAAGAACTTCCATCTGATGACCCAGATATTTCACCCGCTTTCGCCATTCGTGGAAGCGATCTGTGCTGCCATCGGCGTACGCCCGTGCCATGGCGCGTCGACCACGGCGATACGTGCTTCCGAGACCGACAGTTGTGGGAACCAGCTCATGGGGCAATGTCCATCCATCGAGACCGGCCCTGACCCCTCGTAGTCGACCGACCAGGTCTTCTTTGAAGAGCGGCTCGGTGCGCAGCACAGTGCGCATCGTGGTCGCGTTGGTGACCAGCTGACCGCGCAACCCGGCTACCGATACCTCCAGCGGAGCATTCCATTCAACAAGTGCCTCGAGCGTCTCGATCCGAACCGTCGCTGATCGCATTTCCGACAGGTCCCTTGCCACGTCGCGCAGGATCACGTTGTCTTGTCGGTATGTCGCCTCACCCAGAGAGTCTCTTACCAAGCGCAGCACGGCTCTCATCCGCTTGGTTGCCCGCCGTACGCCATGCACGTGCTCGTCAGCGGCACCGACACGCCGTGCGTGCCAAACCGCCAGGTCGACCTGCTCGAGAACGATGCGACGAAACCCGTCTGCGGTGCGCTCCTCAGCCTTCGATCCGAAGCAGGTCGGGAGCGGCTGTGCCTCACTCCCTGGTGCAAACGCAGTCGTGGAGTCCTGGTCGTCGGTCATCGTCTCGAGATCCTACTGAATGCCAAACGCAGCGTATTCGAGCTTCATCACCAACTAGTCGCTGGGCCG
>QMQC01000004.1 GCA_003648875.1 Actinomycetota bacterium | reverse complement strand
GTCGCCAGAACCACAAGCAAGAGTATCTGAAGCTGCAGTGCCCTCATCAGAACTCTGCTCATCAAGCTACTGAGCATATCGAACACCCGTGCATGGTGATGCACACTATTGCACAAGGATCACGACAGCAAAGACAAGGATCACGAGATTGCCAGCGATAATCGCAACTGCCTGCGCTCGCCTACCGAGTCGATCCCCGGCAAATGCTCCCACACCTGCAAGCAACGTCTGCCAGGACAGGGATGCAACGAATGCACCCAACACGAAGAATCCACCGTCAACAGCCGACATACCGTTTGCGACACCCAGACCCACGATGACGGCAGCGAAATAGACGATCGTGGTGGGATTGATGATCGTGAGACCAAGAAGGCGGGCATAGGTGCTTGCCAACTCCCTTCTGTCAGGGAACGCGATCTGGACCGACTCCTGCGACCTCCCTACCCGCCTGAGACCCACCACAGCGATTGCAACCAGGACCGCAGCACTGGTGTAACGCAACGGTTGATCGACAGACTGGACGAGGCCAGCCAAAGCCGCACCGCCAATGACGGCCAGAGCCGCGTAGAGGAGGTCCGCTGTGGCCGCTCCCGCACCAGCGAAGAATGCACAGCGAAACCCACACCTGATACCCACCTCAACGATGAGAACTGCAATCGCACCGACCGGTATGGCAATTCCATATCCGGCCATCACGCCTGTGAGGAGGGCATCCATAACGAGTGAATGTAGCGCCGACGTCAACAGATCCCTATCCGTCGGTTGATCGCCAACGTCCGCAGCGGCGGTTGCCTCGTGGAAACTCATCCGCTCTACGATGGTGACGTGAATTTGAATTCAAGACACGATGCTGAAACCATGGAGTACCGGCCTCACCGGTTATATGTGGTTGCATCTCCCCGACAAGTCACTGATTGTTAGATGTCTACATACGACTGGCTTGCCGTGGCTACAGGGGTGGTGATCGTCGCAGGTACGTCTGTGAGCGTCGTCAAGACCCTGGTTGTACCCAGACGAGCATGGTCTCTCGTACCACGCGTTGTCGAAACGACGACGACCTGGGTGTTCATGACGATCGCCAGGCGTATGCGGTCCTACGATCTCATCGACCGGTTCCTCGGGTTTCTCGGCCCGAGCGTCCTGATCCTTCAGCTGCTCGTGTGGCTGGGATTGCTCGTGCTTGGATTCGCATTCCTGCTGATCCCTTCGACAGACACGTTCGCGTTGGCGTTGGCACACAGCGGATCGTCGACCGTCACCCTCGGGATCACGTCACGAGAGCCGGGGGCAACTGCCGCTGTCGATGTGGCAGCAGGCGCTGCAGGCCTCATTGTGATCGCTCTCACGATCGCCTATCTGCCCGCCATCTACCAGGTGATCAGGCGACGAGCGGTCCTCTCGAAGCAGCTTGGGAACCGGGTTGGTTCACCGGCATGGGGTCCTGAGATCTTGAGCAAGCACCACGCTGCCGACGCAATGGATGTTCTGCCACGTCTCTACGCCGATTGGGACAGATGGGCGTGTGAGGTCGCAGATGGTCATACGAAGTACCCTGTGCTCAACCAGTTCCGTCTTCCCCGCTCACGGCACCACTGGCTGTTGAGTCTCGTTGCGATGATGGACGCTGCCGCCATAGATCTCAGCGTCCGGCGGGCAGCCCCCGCGGACGCACGTCTATTCCTTCACTCAGCAATTGCGTGTATCAACAACGACCTTGCGTCCTCCATGCGCATCTCGACCGAGTCGGGTGATGGAGTCGCGCTCACCAAGAAGGAGTTCACGGACGCGATTCACACGCTGGTCGAACGTGGATATCCGTGCGACTCCCCAGCCGAGCAAGCCTGGACGACTTTTGTTGAATGGCGCGAGACATACGCAGCAACGGCATGTCGCATTCTGGACGCTGTTGTGGCACCCGGGGCACCCTGGACGAATAGCCGCACCCTACCTCTGCGAGAGAAGCGCAAGAGCTAGCAACGGCACAGGCAGATGGACGCCCAGACGGCGAGCCACGGCCGCGAGCTTTCCTAGATAGGTGTATGGTCGATTCTGGGAGGTGGGCATGACACCACAGGAAGGCCGACAGGTCGAACGATCATCAAAGGACGAATCCGACCATTCGAGGGTTCATCTTATCTTCGCTTGGATTGACAGGCATGTGGGTGCTGTCAGCATCGTCCTCATCGTTGCCGCTGTCGTGTTCGGGATCGTCGGGACTCTGATCGCCGACACAGATGAACCAAACTTCAGCCCATCGGGTGAAATCTACGACACTGAACAGCGCGCCGATGACGTGTTTGCGTCATCATCACCGATTCGCATCGCAACGTTCCTGGTGGATGAGCCCAACGGCCAGGACGTTCTCACTCAGGTCGCTCTTCTCGAGTTCCTCAACAATTCTGCTGATGCGCGCGGCGACGCCGACAACGAAGACCACCTTCAGGGTGCGTTCGATCAGGACCTCGGCACCGAGGTCGCTGGCGTGTTCTCTCTAGCGGATGCCGTCGATGCGGCACTGCCCTCCGGTCTTGCGGGAGCAAAGGACGCAGATGTCAAGATCGCATTGGCAGACCTGCTCGCCGATGACAGTTCACTTGGAGCACTTCGATTCACCCTTGCCGATTCGGCGACCGCTGAGCCGGGCGAGGTGGGCGGCAATCCTCTCACCATTTGGCGGTCTCCGGCGTTTCTGGCATCAGTGCGCTATGACATCGACACATTCGAGGGCGGAGAGATTGTTGACGGCCAGAACCTGGTCCAGGCCACCAACGCCGAAACCTGGCTCCGAACCGTCCAAGTGACTCTGCGGGGCGACCAACTGCACATGAGAGCGATCGGTCTCGGCATCGATTCAATCCTCACGGGCGACGAGCAGTTGAGCGCTGGTGCCCCCTTCATCTTCCTCGCTGTTGCGATCATCGTGCTGCTCGTCGGCGCCCTGCTGCGCTCATACTGGGCCGCGGTTGTCGTGGCCACAGCGCTGTCGCTCACGTTGCTCTTCTACAACGGCATCCTCGGTTTCGTCAGCTTGAATATGGGATCCGCGTTGGTGGTCTTCATACTGCCGATCACGCTGATTGCGTTTGGCGTCGACTTCTTCATCCACGGGATGGGTCGAGTCCGCGAGGCCCAGGTCGATGGCGTGCCGCGTTCGCGGGCCTACACCGTTGGAATGGTCGCTGTGTTCTCGGCACTGACCCTTGCAGCAGCCACATCGATCGCCGCGTTCCTCTCAAATGCTGCGTCAGGTATCGAGGCGATCATCGAATTCGGGTTCGCAGCTGCGATCGGACTCTTGATCGCCTACCTGATCCTTGGCTGGGTGGGTCCGAAGGCCGTCCTCCACATCGAAGAGCGAGTGGGCCCCAACCCTGCCGACCGGGGACTGATGGTGGGTTACAAGCTGAGCTTCCTATTCGTGGCGATTGTCGCAGGCGTTGTCGTGTCGCTGACAGCCATGATGGCCCAGATCGGCGCCATCGCGTTGCTTGTGTTCCTCGGTCTGTTCGTTCTCCTGCCGATGCGGCTGACCAGAAGGCGAAACACCCGCATCGTCGAGAAGGGTCGTCCAGTTACTGATGAGGTGAAGGGAGCTGGCCAAGGCTTCAAAGCCGCTGGCACAGTGGTTCACTTCCTCGCCCGGTGGCGGGTGTTCACCCTCCCCGTGGTCGGAGCCCTGGCCATTGCGGGAGTGTATGGAGCAACCCAGGTCGAGACGGCGTTCGAGCTCAGTGATTTCTTCTCGCCCAAGACCGACTTCATCCAGGGTCTCGAGCGGATCGAAACCCACTACGGAGGCGCCACGGGCGGTTCCGCGTTCATCTACATTGAAGGAGACCTGACCGATCCAGCGTCGATCGAGGCCATGGAAGCTGCGATCGAACGCCTCGATCAGAGCCAAGCACAGTTCGCTCGAGATCTCGATGGTGAGCTGGTTGTGTCCCAGAATGCGGCGTCCCTTGTCAGGGCCACAATGACGGTGCCTGGCGCTGCCGCCAACGTCGAGTCGGTCTCGGGTATAGCCGTCATCGACTCCGGGAGTGGTCTTCCCGATTCGGCAGCCGGTGTTGGAGCCATCTATACGGCCAGCCGAGCTGAAGGCGTGATCGCAGGTGATGGTGTCACAATCATCCGTGCCGACCATGTCGAAACGTTCCTCTACGAGGAGGGCAACAACCAGGCAACTCTTCTTCAGGTGCAGATCACGACGTTCACCGACGACGCGATCATTCTCGAGGCACGCCAGGCGCTGGAGGACTCAGCGGCAGTTCTCGCAGCTGATCTCGGAGGAGCAGCCAAGACCGTGAGCGTCTCAGGCGAGATCATCACCCAACAGGACACACTGGCAGCCTTCACCGGCTCGATGATGATCTCGCTACCCATCGCCATCATCCTGACAGTTCTGATTGTTGGATTCACCCTACGATCGGTTCGCTATTCGATCGTGACCGTCATCCCGATTCTCCTCGTTGTGGCTTGGGTCTTCGGCTACATGTGGCTGAAAGGTCATACGATCAACGTGATCACAGCCACGATCGCAGCGATCGCCGTTGGTGTGGGGATCGACTTCTCGACACACTTCACTGTGCGGTTCCGCGAGGAGTTCGAGAACGAACCAAGCCGTTTTCCTGCGTTGCGACGTGCCGGGGAGGGAACGGGTGGTGCGCTTGTCCTCTCGGCGATCACGTCGATCATCGGGTTCGGGGTCATGGCAACAGCCCCCACACCGATCTTCGCAAGTTTCGGCGAACTCATGGCAGTGATGATCCTCTTCGCTGTCGTAGTGGCGTTGTTGGTGCTGCCGAGCCTGCTGATCGTCGTCACACCCAGACGCAGGGGCGAGGAGCGGGAGGAGCTCGAGGCGGCGATCACCAAGGGCGAGTACGAGTACGAACCCCACTCCAGGGCCACAGCAACGCGTACCCCGGAGACCGAAGAAGACGACTAGAGCACACAAGCGAGTTCGTAAGGTCAAGGTCGATTGGCTGCTGATCACCACGGAACTCGAAGCGAAGGAGTCGGAGTCATGAAGCCGGTACGTATTGTAGTTGTTGTCATCGGGGCTCTTCTGGCGTTGGTGGCGTTGGTGCTGTTCATCAGCGGAGCGGTGTTGGCGGTCGGCTACGCAACGGAGCGTGATGACGGCGGTTACTTCGACGCAACCTTGGACCGGCTCGCTACGGCCACTGCTGCGATCACGACGGGTGAGGCCGATCTGCGCGCCGATCCAGGTCCGCCCGACCGGGTACTGGACTTTGTCGACTTCTCTGTTCGGATCAAGGCCACAAGCATCGATCCGGGTTCCGAGTTGTTCATCGGAATCGGTCCTGAGGCGGACGTCGAGGCCTATCTCAGTGGCGTCGCCCGCGACGAGATCCGCGACGTCGATCCGGATGGAGATGTCGAGTACCGCGGCATTGCGGGGAGCGAGACGCCAGCACCTCCAGCAGAGCAAGGGTTCTGGGTCGCTTCGGCGACTGGGTCGGGTACTCAGGAACTCGTCTGGGAGTTCAGCGAGGGCACATGGGCGGCCGTGTTGATGAACGCCGATGCCTCACCGGGAATCCTTGCCGAGGTGACCGTTGGCGTCCGGTCGGGGGCACTGCTTCCGGTCGCGATCTCGATTCTCTTTCTCGGGGCACTGCTTTTGGTGGTCTCGGTGGCGATCATCGTCGTGGCAGCTCGCGGTCACGCAGCTGAAGCGGCTCCCTCTCGGGATGTCCCCGAGGTCGGCGAGGCGCCACTGGTATCGGCAGAGCCGGTTCGTCTGGAAGCGTCCATCGACTCGCCGCTTTCGCAGTGGCTGTGGCTGGTCAAGTGGTTCCTCGCGATTCCACATTTCATCGTTCTCGTCTTCCTGTGGATCGCCTTTGTGCTATTGACATTGGTCTCGGGCGTGGCGATTCTGTTCACCGGCCGATACCCGAGGGGAATCTTTGACTTCAACGTCGGGGTTTTGCGCTGGTCCTGGCGCGTCCTGTTCTATGCCAGTTCCGGTGGCCTTGGAACAGATCGATATCCACCGTTCACCACCGATCAGGTAGCCGACTATCCGGCCACTCTCGACGTTCTATATCCCGCCAAGCTGTCTCGAGGACTTGTGTTGGTCAAGTGGTGGCTTCTCGCCATTCCACACTATCTGGTGCTTGCGTTCATCGCGGGCGGAGGAGCCGGATGGTGGTGGGGCGACAGCTGGCGGAGCGGTGCAGGACTGTGGAGCGGCGGGTTGGTAGCCCTGCTCGTCCTGATCGCTGCTGTGGTTCTTCTGTTCACGGGCCGGTACCCACGACCTCTTTTCGACCTCATCATCGGCCTCAACCGTTGGGTGTTCCGCGTCATTGCCTACACAAGCCTGATGACCGACCGCTACCCGCCCTTCCGCCTCGACCAGGGTGGCCATGAGCGTGAACCAACCGACGCGTAGTCGTTCCTCGGAGGCCGCCCGTGTCCGGCGGAGAGGAATGATGGGAACAGCGTGAGTGGAGCGGACGCCGGCTCTGCGTTGCCCGGTAGGACGGGAGTACGATGAGCGTCGACTGGAGGATGTGTTTGCGTCGCGTTTGGGCTGGTGTCTGTCTTGTCTTAGTCGTTGCGGCCTGTGGCGGTGAAACCCTCAGTCTGTCGGAGTACAGCGCGCAGGGAGGTGCCCTCTCTGTCGCGATGGAAGAGCGAATCGCCGCGCTGGATGCCGAGTGGAATGCTCAGACTCCGACCCCGGAGGGTGCTCGGTCCTACTGGGACCGCCGACTCGGGGCACTTGTCGAGGCCCTTGAGGGCTTCCAAGCTCTCGGTCCGCCCGAAACCGTCACCAATCTGCATGGGATAGGTCTCGACCTCTTCAGCAGGCTGATCACTGCAGAAGAGGCCCTTGCAGTTCGTGTCGCCTCGTTCGAGACCGTGACCGAACCCGAACAGTGGTGGAACACGGCGGAGGGGAAGGCTGCGATTGCCGTGGAAGAAGAGATCGACGCGTTCTGCCAAGTCTTCCAGGCGACGTACGACGCGACCATAGAGCGCGCGGTCGTTTCAGATTTGCTGTGGATACCGGCCGAGATGAAGGAGATCGTCAAGATCGATATCGGCTGTCGAGAGTAGAAGCGCTAAACGGTGCGATCAGTGTGATCCCGACAGGACAGATCCACGCTGTGGTACCTGATCCAACTTTGAACGATGGATGGACCGGACTCGAGGGAGATCTGATCGCAATATCGAGAAATCCCGAGAACCTGATTCTCGGGATTTCCACTTGTGGGCAGTTTCACGTCATGCCAGGGACTCTGGCATACAACCGTCTGAGCAATGCGCTACGCGGGGGATTGTGAATCTCTTCATGTCATGTTCTCCTTTCCAGTCAATTCTTCTCTTGAGTTTCGAGGTTCGGTCTCGGAGCTCAGTTCCCGGCCTCAGAGCCACGAGGGTCGCCGATGACTTCCTTGGCCCGTTCTTCGAGCCGCTGTTTGGCTCTACTCACATCCTCGAGGGCCTCGCGAAGCTGTTCGAGTTCTCCCGAACGCACCTTGATGCCTTCCCTGATGAACAGCGCTGCAGCCTCTGAACGGCTCTTCACGGCTCCGGTTTCTATCCAGGCATCCAGATCGTTCTTGGTGTCCTCGTCGATTCGGACCATGACGACTTGATCGCGGGCTGCTCGGCCCATCTCGGCGACGGTCGTCTTCATGTCACCCGTGAGACACATCACAGTGCAATTGGCAAGGTCATCGTCGCCCCCCAATCCGATGCGAAAGTCGATCCCGTGGTCTTCGAGGGTCTTGGTGATCTCTGTCAATAAGTCAGTCATACATAGAAGCGTAACACAATTACAGATTACACGCAATCCGTAAGATTTTCGTCTAGGCTTCGCTTCTCCACCCAAGACGCATATTGCTCATCGCTCTCCTAGCTTCATTGCAGTGGTGAAACACTGTCGAGGAAGGATGAGTGGAAATCATGCATGTGCGTCGTGTTTGGGTTGGCGTCCTCCTGGTTCTGATGGTTGGGGCCTGTGGCGGTGGCGAGATGACGCTGACCGAGTACGTCGATCGCCTCAACGGCATCGTGGAGCGAGCACGCCAGCAGTACGAGATACTCATCTCAAGTGAGCAAGGGGAGGTGCTTGTCGCCGAAGGAGCACAACTCGCCGATTTCACCCCACAAGACTTGCAGGCTGCTTTCGAACGACTGCGGAAGATCGAGGCCGAGGTCGAGGAGGCCGTCGATGCCATCGACCCTCCCGAACAGGTCGCCGAGCTCCACAACTACTGGTTCGACTTTGACCGTAACTTCATCCCCGCCCAGGAGGTGATGGCCGCAAGAGCCGGTACCGCCGCCGACTGGGATGAGCTCTCCGAAAGTCCAGAAATGGCGGCCTACCGCGCTGCGCTCGCTGAAGACAAACGTTGGTGCACCGATTTCCAGGCCAAACTCGACGCCACCGAGGAGCGGGGGATCTTCGCCGAGACGCCTTGGATTCCCGGTGAGCTGAAGGAGGTTGTCCAGCTAGTGCTCGGCTGCCAGGGATATCCCGCTCATCCCGAGGATGTGTACCGTCCACCACCAACCTCCACGCCCTAGACCACCCGTCCTTCTCCTCGTCCTGACGGCGTGAGGATTCTCCGTCGATCTCGGCCGATGCCGCCCAGTTATTGCATCCACGTCCAGGCATACCAGATGATCACTGCGTTGAACACGAGACCCACGATGATAAGGAAGTTGTCGTAAAGGCCGGCGTAGGGCAAACCAAGAAGATTGAAGATAATCAGAAGTACGGCCGCGACGATGCTGATCCAGCGGATTGCCGGATACTGCACCGTCAGGGACAGGACAACCATGACAATGGGGACCAGCATTATCACTGCGGCCAACAGCCACATTCCCTGAGACGCCTGTTTGCCATCCATTTCGCCCGGTGTCATGTCGCCGGCGAATATCCGCAGCACATCACCCAGGAGGTAGGTCAACATCAGGGCTACCCACACTCCTGAAAGGATGATCCTCACATCCACGATGACTCAATCACCCTGCTCATGAGTGCGGGTCCGGACCATGGTGATGATGGTCTTTCCTTGGGCGTGTCCCTCTCCAACATGAAGGAATGCCTCGACAGCGTCGCTCAACGGGTACGTTCTGTCGATGACCGGCGTGACTTTCCCGGCATCGGCGAGGTCAGCCAGCGTGGCGAGATCCTCCTTGTTCGGCACCGACAGGAACGGGCGCCCTTGTTGGCGCACGAGCAGTGACGACACGAATGCAGCAAGGGGGCGGCCCAGGCCCCCGACCCAACCGCTCACGGGTACACCGTTGGGCACCAAGGCTCCTCCGGGGGTAAGTGCAGCTCTGGCGTCTGACAACGAATGGTTCCCCACGTTGTCGAGGATGAGGTCGTAGCGTCGCTCGCTTCGGGTGAAGTCCTCCTGGGTGTAGTCAATGACATGGTCCGCGCCGAGCGATCGGACCATGTCCACGTTCCTTGTGCTACACACGCCGGTCACTTCTGCACCGAGTGATTTGGCGATCTGAATTGCGAACGTCCCCACGCCACCAGAGGCACCAGTAATCAACACCTTCTGTCCCGATTGAACCTTCCCTTGATCGCGAAGACCCTGAAGGGCGGTGAATGCGGACACCCCGACGGCAGCGGCTTGCTCGAATGTGAGGTTCGTAGGCTTCAACGCAAGCGTGTCTTCCGAAGCAGACACATGCTCGGCGAAGGCACTCTTGCACCAGCCAAAGACTTCATCACCCGGTTCGAGCAGCGTCACGCTCCTACCAACCGCCTCGACCGTCCCCGCGATATCCGTTCCCGGAACACGGTTCTTTGCCCTGGCCAGAGCGAACACCGGACGCAAGATGTATGGCACGCCTCTGATCATGTGGGGGTCACCAATATTGATGCCAGCCGCGTGAACACGTACCAACACCTCATCATCCTTGACCACCGGCTTGTCGATCTCCCTGAGTTCCAGCACATCCACAGCTGAGCCGAACTTGTCTTGCACGATCGCCTTCATCGCCTACTCCGATCCCTCTCTTGCCACCGTACCAGCAACGTTGAGACGCCAACTGCCGAAAGACCGACTCGTGAGAGTCGACTCGGATGCGAGAGGCCGATGAGCACACTTAGAAGAACGAATCTGGACCGCGGAGTCAGCTGCGAGTGCTCGGTCGACAGGTTGAGATCACGGTCTTTCCGGACTCAATGGCCTCGGACTCGATCATGCAGATAGGCAGCAATGGTGTCCACCATTTCGCTGTAGAAGATCTCGTACGTTTCTCTGGTCACGTACCCGATATGCGGCGTGCTCAGGAGTCTTGGTGTGTTTCGGAGCCGATGATTCTTCGGGAGCGGTTCGTCCTCGAACACGTCAATGGCGGCCCCAGCGATTGTGCCAGCCGTAAGCGCACGAACGAGTGCGTCTTCGTCGACTATTGCTGCGCGCGAGGTGTTGATCAGATACGCATCGGGCTGCATCAACTCGAGCATCTCGTCGCCAACCAGTCCGGTGGTCCGCTCGGAGAGTCTGAGGTGAACCGAGACAAAGTCCGATTCCCGGAAGAGGTCATCACGAGAGAGCCGAGCGACCCCAACCTCGGCGCACCGCTCTTCGGTCAAGTTCTCGCTCCAGGCGCCAATCTCCATGCCGAATGCGCCCGCAAGATCAGCGACCTGTGATCCAAGTCGCCCCAGACCCACCAGACCGAGACTCGCCCCCCTGAGGTCGCGCCCTACACCGACCTGCCAGCCACCAGCACCCATCGAGCCTGACTCAACGGGAATATTCCGAGCGAGGCTGAGAATCAAAGCCATTGTCAACTCAGCAGTTGCATGACCAGGCGAGGTCGTGAACCCGACTGCGATCCCAAGGTCTTTGGCCGCGTGCATGTCGATCGCACTGTTTCGTCGGCCCGTAGTGACCAGGAGTCGCAACTTTGGCAATCGGGCGAGCACACTCCTCGGAAAGGCGGTGCGCTCCCTCATGACGCCGACAATCTCAAACGGAGCAAGACGATCCACAAGGTCGGACTCAGAGTCGCAGTGGTCCCGGAAGAACGACACGTGGGCACTCGCCGAGAGTTGTGACCAATCGCCGAAAGAATGTGCAACACCCTGGTAGTCGTCGATCACTGCGATTTCGACGCGCATCACCACACCTCAATACTTGCTCAAACCTCGGCGCTCGAGTCTGCGAACTCCTCTTTGATCCTCCCACCACGGATCAGGTCGAGGATCTGTGGAAGGAAGAGGACGACCACGACGGCGATGGCGAGTCCGATGTTGAGCGGCCCATTCAAGAATGTCAGATAGTTGCCGTCGTCCGCGAGGAGCGAGCGCCTGAAGTTCTGTTCCAGATCGTCTCCGAGAATCAGACCAAGGAGAATCGGTGCAAGAGGCACGTCCATCTTCCGCGCGAAATAACCGATGACTCCGAAGATCGTCATGATCGTGATGTCGAGGGAACTGTTGTTGACCGAGTACACCCCGATGTAGGAGATCACCAGGATGACCGGCATCAGGAACCAGGTCGGGATTCTGAGGATCTGGACAAAGACGTTGACGAGAGGGAAGTTGAGCAACAGCAGGATCGCGTTTCCGATGAACATCGACGCGATCAGCGTCCATATCAGTTCGGGCGAGTCTTCAAAGACGTTGCCGCTGCCAGGGCGGATCCCCATCGAGATCAAGATGCCGAGCAACACGGCTGTCGTGCCAGAGCCCGGTATCCCTAGAGTGAACAAAGGTATGAGTGATCCGCCTGCAGCTGCGTTGTTGGCGGATTCCGGTGCGGCCACGCCGCGGATGTCACCTTTGCCGAACGTGCCATCACGGTCAGAGAACCGACGTTCGAGACCATAGGACATGAACCCTGCTACCGATGCTCCCGTGCCGGGGAGTAGACCGATGAAGAAGCCGACGAGTCCACCACGGATGATGGCGCCAAGTGAGAACATGAATTCTTTGAAGGTCACCCATATCCTCTCGGCTTTGACAAAGGCAGTCTCCTCGCCCAGCACCTTGTCTTCCAGCAGCGAAAGCACCTCGCTCACCGCAAACAGACCGATCGCAATGATCACAAAATCGAGACCCTCTTGGAGTTTCAGCTCGCCGAACGTGTACCGAACGACGCCGGTCTGAAGGTCGGCACCAACGGTCGCCAACATCACACCGAATACCACTGCCAGCAAGCCCTTGATGAGACTCTTGCCTGCAAGGCTTGAGACCGTTGCAAAGGCGAGGATCACGACCATGAACTTTTCAGGTGACTGGAACTGAACCGTGATCTCGGCGAGCGGTGGGCCGAACAGCATCAGGCCGATCACTGCTCCGATACCCGCGATAAACGATCCGATGGCCGAGATCGCGAGTGCCGGACCTGCTCTTCCCTGTTTGGCCATCTGGTAACCATCGAGGGTGGTCACCACCGATGAAGCCTCGCCCGGCACGTTGAGCAGAATGCTCGTTGTCGACCCGCCGTACTGCGTTCCGTAGTAGACGCTCGCGAGGAGAATCAGGGTCGAGGCGTCTCCGAGCCCCAAACCGAGGGTAATGGGGAACAGAATGGCGACACCCGTGATCGGCCCGATACCGGGAAGAACTCCGATCAGGGTGCCAAGCAGACAGCCGATCACGGCGAGTATCAGGTTCTCGAAGGTCAAGGCCGCGACAAAGCCGTCCCACAAGTTGAAATCTGCAGCGAATACGAAGTTGAGGGAGGTCAGAAGCCACCCCACAACCCGGTTGGTAGCCGCAGTCCCAACCAGTTGTTGAAGATGAAGGCTATGGCGATCGCAAACGCAAGGCTGAGGGGCGCAAGTTTGACGATGGGTCCTCTGAAGAAACTTCCAATGATGATCGCGAGAAGTGTGCTAGCCACGATGAACCCGAGCGGCTCCAGCACCTGGCCGAACAGGAACGACGTCGCAACCACTGCTCCAAGCCGCGACCAGACTGCGAAAGTTCCCCACCTCGGCGACTCGTCCGCCTTGAATATCAGCACGACTCCAAGCAGCGCGAACAGGATCCCCACGATTGTCGGCATCGTCTTCGGTCCCACGGGTCCGGTTCCGAAAGTCGTCAGATTGAAATTGCGGGTCTCGAGGACATACCAGACTCCAAGCGCCACACAGAGACCGCCCAACACCCGGTCGCTCGTATACCGATTCCTCCCCGAAACAACCGAGGAAGAATCTGACTGACCGGCAGGCTTTGGCGCCTGCCCTGTGCCGTTGGCCATGTCAGTCAGATTCTTCTCTCCTCGGTCAGTTTCGGTTCAGCCTACCTACGGAGCAACGAGTCCGTATGGCAGAGACAGGGTGCGGAAGCTATCGACCGCATCAAGCGCGTACGCTGTGAAGTCGTCACCCATCAGACGCAGCGGCAGCAGACCGTTGTCGGCCCTTGCTACTGCCCATTCAGGTGATGCTTCGACCTTACCGAGTGCATCGACCCAGAAGTCGTACGCCTCGTCGCTCATGTCACCAGGAGCCAACAGGCCACGCCAGATCGGGAAGATCGTCGTATAGCCCAACTCGATCGATGTAGGTGCGTCGTATCCGTCGATACGTTGGTCACCCAGCACAGCAAGGACCCGCAGATCCCCAGCCTCAAGGCTGCCGAACGTCTCAGAGACGTCGCCAGTGAAGACCTCGATCTCACCACCGAACAATGCGTTCTGGGCTTCGCCGCCACCGTCGTAGGCAACCCAGGGAACCAACGCAGGGTCGACACCGATCTCGGTCATGAGCAACAACACCTTGAAGTGGTCCTGACCACCTTGGGGTGATCCGCCACCAAAGACGACTGAACCCGGATCTGCCTTGACAGCAGCAACCAGTTCATCAAGGGTCGTGAACGGGCTGTCCGGTCTCACAGAGATCACACCGAAGTCGGCACCGATGGCACCAATCCAACGGAACTGATCCGCTTCCAAACCCGTGTACTGGTTCTGAGCAAAACGGATCGCCGTTGCTGGCGAAGCCGCGATCGTCAGATCGTTGTCATCTGAACGGTTTGCAGCAATGTCAGCAAACGCAACAGCGCCACCGCCACCAGGCTGATTGGTCGTGATCACGTTTCCTGTCGAACCCTGATTCTCAAACAAGAACCCGATCGTCCGACACGTGAAGTCCCAACCACCACCGGGATCCGACGGAGCAACACACTCAGGCGACTCCGGAGCAAACGGTTCAGATGAAGCCGCAGTTGTTGTCGGAGCGGCCGTCGTGTCGGTCTCAGCGTCAGAATCGCCGTTACCGCACGCCGCGGCAACGAGGGCGAGACCCAACACCAGTATGAAGACGCGTCTTAATCGATGCATCGTTTCCTCCTCTTCAGATTGGCCGCGTTTGCGGCCATGGCCGAAGCGTGGAGGCTGTACACAGCAGCGTCAAGGGTTCTGTACGTAAAGTTCGCAAAACAGAATATGGTCACGAGACGACGGCACCCTGCACGGCTACCGTGCGCCCATGCCTGATACGCCTTGGTACCGTCGACTGTTCACCCAGACGCTGGCGATCCAATTCGTTATTACTGCCCTCGTTCTCGCCGTCGCCGCGATTGCTTTCGCACGTCAGGCACAAATCACGCTCGAAGAGCAGTACGGGTTGAGGTCATTGGCCGTCGCCGAGTCGGTCGCCGCCATGCCGATCGTGCGCGACAATGTGGCGGATCCGGACTCACCGCCGTTGCTCCAACCCGTTGCCGAGGCGGTTCGTGAAGCAACAGAAGTGTCGTTCGTTGTCATCGCAGATGTCGCGGGGATTCGCCGCTCCCACCCCTCGCCAGAGCGGATAGGACTTGCGGTGTCGACTGATCCAAGCGAGACGCTTGCGGGCGTGTCCGGTATCTACACACAGACGGGAACGCTTGGACGCTCGGTTCGTGGAAAGGCACCCATCTTCGATCACGACGGCGACGTCATTGGACTCGTATCGGTTGGAGTTCTGTCAGTCACCGTTGCTGAAGCCTTCCGCGATGACGTCCCCGCGGTCCTGCTCGGAAGTGCGATCGCAATGGCGGTCGGCGCCGTAGGCGCCTGGTTCCTGGCACGTCGGATCCGTAGGCAGACGCTCGGACTCGAGCCCGCCGACATTGCTGCAATTCTCGAACGCCGCGAGGCCATGCTGCTTGGTATCCGGGAGGGCGTGGTAGGACTCGATGCCGAGGGATGTATCAACCTGGTCAATCACGAAGGTACCCACCTTCTGGGCATCACGGAGGACAACCTCGGCGACCACCTGGTGGATGCGGTGCCCTCGGTCGCGCTCGAACGGCTCCTCGCCGAGCCGGTGGAGTACCACGATGTCGACCTGACGATAAGCGAACGAGCTCTCGTCGCAAATGTGACGCCGATTTCGGTACGAGGCCACCACGTCGGTACAGTGCTGACACTTCGAGATCGAACGGAGATCGAGAGCCTCGTGGGCGAGCTGGAGTCTGTCCAAGAGCTCGTTGAAGCGCTCAGAGCACAAGCTCATGAGTTCTCCAACACACTGCACACGATTTCGGGGATGATCGAGATGGAGCGCACCTCCGAGGTCGTTGACCTGATCTCCGACCACACAGACACACACGAGCGCTTGACGGCGGCGTTCGAGAGCACACTCCCCGATTCGCTTGTCGTGGGTCTTCTCATCGCCAAATCGGCGATCGCAGCCGAGCGCGGCATCCGATTCTCCGTTGAGATCGTCGGTTTCGAGGACTGCTCGTTGGTCGGGTCACGAGAGTTGATACCTATCATTGGCAATCTGGTCGACAACGCGTTCGATAGCGTTGCTGGGCCCCGCGATGGGGGGGCACAAGTCGGACTCAGCATGACAAGAGACGGCGATACGCTCGAGCTGGCCGTGTTGGACAACGGCGAAGGAATTGCTCCCGCTGTGCGGGCCAAGATGTTTGACGAAGGCTTCACCACGAAGGGAACCGATGCACACGCGGGCATCGGGCTCTCGTTGGTGCAGAATGCCGTCACGGCCGCGGGAGGATCGATCTCGATCGAGCACAACAACGGCGCAGGATTTCGCGTGCGCATCCCCCACGCCTTCGTCAAAGCAGAATCGTTGACTCCATGATCTCTGTGCTCATCGTCGAAGACGACTTCAGGGTTGCAGGTCTCCACCGCGAGTTTGTCGAGCGGTGCAAGGGGTTTCAAATCGCCGGAGTCGCGCTCACAGCCAGCCAGGCGATAACCATGAACCGCGAGCTTGTGCCCGATCTCATTCTTCTCGATCTCTACCTCCCGGACGAGCACGGGATCGACATCGTGGCGACACTTCGATCTGACTCCGGTGCCGACGTGATCGTGATCACTGCCGCCCGTGACGTGCCGAACATCAGGGCCGCCATGCAACACGGCGCGTTGTTCTACTTGGTGAAGCCGTTTCGATTTGCGGCGTTCCGCGAGCGCCTTGAGGCATTTGCCCGCCTCAGAGCCACATTGATCCGATCGCCTGAATTGTCGCAAACGGACATCGACAACGCTTTCGGCACGCTCCGCACCGCGAGACCGGACTTGCCGAAGGGACTCAGCGCACAAACGCTCTACGCCATAGAGCGAACACTTCAAGAAGCCGACCAGAGCTTGTCGTCCGAGGCAGTTGCTCATCTCACCGGCGTGAGCAGGGTCACCGCTCGCCGCTACTTGATCTTCCTGGTGGAATCAGGCCGTGCAGAAGTTCACAGCGAATATGGCACCCCCGGTCGCCCAATGCATCTCTACGCTCCGCTTGGAGACAGCAACCAAGACTGACTGCGCCCGAGTCGATCCTCGGCATGTACTCAGAGCCATCATGTGTGGGGATCTCGCTACCCGTAGATCGTTCTCAGCACCGTCATCGCTTCTGCCGTGATCTCGTCATCGGACATTCCCAGCATACGATCTGCGACGGAACCGGCGTGGAAAGCAACCACGATCGGCTTTCCCGTGACCTCTTCAAGGTCGTACCACTGTGCCCACTTGCCGCGGTCATCTGCAATGTAGCCAAACGAGTCGAACGATTGATCCCAGAATCGGTAGGGGAACTCCAGCACCACCTTGTCGAGCACACCCATGCCGAATCGATCGATCGCCCCCTGCTTCTCGTCCGGAAGCGGCGGCTCGAACAGGACAGCTTTCGCCTTGAGGACCCCGACCGGCAGCGTGACGACGACATGATCATGCTCGAATTCCTGGTCGGCGATCCGGAGCGTCACGCCGTTGCTTCCCCACACAACCTGGTCAACCCGGCTGTTGAGCCGAATATCGAGATTGTCGGTGAGGGCGTCCAGCAGCTCGACGTAGCCGTTCGGCAGCATTGCATCGCCACCACCGAAATAGTCGCCCTCGTGTGGAGCTTGAGCTGACAGATGCTCGGCGTCTGCGGCATATTCGTGCTCGAAGATGGCGACCACTGCGAAGTTGAACCGGTCAATGTACCTTTGGGAGTGATCGACGAGCGCGCTCTCGATAGCAGCCTGAATCGTCAATCCTTCGCGGGCCGCGCTATTCACGGTATGAAAGGGAGTTCGCCAGAAGCTGCTGCCGGCGCGTCTCCCATTCGCGTCGTACACGACGGTGTTTTCGTAGTCGGTCGGCACTCTTGGTGCGTTTATCGCATCGGCAATCGTTGTCATCGGATTGCCTTTGACACCCGTGAGCCATGACGCTCCAAGGTCGACCGGCACGCCAAGAGATGTGTCAGTGTGCACTCGACCACCGATTCGATCCCTCCCCTCATAGATCACAACCTGGTACCCAGCATCGAGCAACTGACGCGCAGCAGCGATCCCGGCCGCACCTGCGCCAATGACCCCGACTGTCGCACCTGGAACGGCGACCGATTCGAGCATGGTTGCTGCGTCACGTCCTGACATCAGCGCTCCATGAGCCGTTGCAGGATTGGAACTCGAGGTCGCCTCGCCTGCAAAGAACAACGTGTCCCCGACCGGCGCTGCAAGTAGCTCCCGATCCCCGGGACGATTGTCGAGTGACAGGTAGGAGTAGCTGCCCCGAGCGAACTCATCCGTTCGCCATCTCGTGATCAGGGCGCCTGTCGGGTCTGGGACCACCGTCGGGGCCCGAGGTTTGGGAGCAGCCCCCACACATCCCACCAGAACGGCGCCTGATCCGAGAGCCATGAGTTGCAGGAATCGGCGGCGATCAAGGGTGGTCATCGTCGAGATCATGTTGGG
>QMQC01000003.1 GCA_003648875.1 Actinomycetota bacterium | reverse complement strand
CGAGGACGGCAGCTATGCCATCAGTGGCTCGAAGATCTTCATCACGTGGGGTGACCATGATCTCACGGAGAACATCATCCATCTCGTCCTCGCCCGCACACCGGACGCGCCTCCAGGACCCAAGGGCATCTCACTGTTCGTCGTGCCGAAATTCGTCCTTGACGAGAACGGCAACCCGGGGAACCGCAATGCCGTTGAGATCGTGTCGATCGAACACAAACTGGGCATACACGCAAGCCCGACATGTGTGATGTCCTTCGACAAGGCAACCGGCTACCTCGTGGGCGAAGAGAACCATGGTATGCGCTACATGTTCACGATGATGAACCAGGCACGCCTCGAGGTCGGACTTGAGGGTCTGTCAGTTGCCCAACGCGCATACGAACACGCCGCCGAATATGCAAAGGAGCGAATCCAGGGAAGGGCGCTCGGATCCGGGGGATCCTCTTCCATCATCGATCATGCCGATGTTCGGCGGATGCTCATGACGATGAAGGCATACTCGGAGGCCATGCGCTGCCTCGTATACGATGCGGCAGCAGCTGAGGACAGGCACCAGAATGCACAGGACGAGGCAGCGCGCGTCGCGGCTGGAAACCGTCTTGCGCTTCTCACCCCAATTGCGAAATCGTGGTGTACCGACCGCGGTGTCGAGATCGCTTCCATCGGGATACAGGTGCTTGGGGGCATGGGATTCATAGAAGAATCCGGAGCTGCACAGTTCTACCGTGATGTGCGGATCACTCCGATATACGAGGGCACGAACGGCATCCAGGCGCTCGATCTCGTCATGCGGAAACTCCCTATGGATGATGGGTCAGTCATCACAAGCTACCTGGATGAAATAGCCGCTCTCGACGGACCGCTGGAGGAGGGTGGCGATGAGCTTGAAGGCCTGCGAACCCACCTTGCGGCAGCACTCGGAAGCGTACGCACGGCGACCGAATGGCTGAACTCGTCCGATGATGTTCAGGCAAGGATGGCCGGTGCAACTCCCTACCAAGAGATGCTCGGAACCCTCGCCGGAGGCTACTACTTGGCCCGCCAAGCCCTCGCAGCACTTCAGAACGCCGATTCCGATTCTTGGCTCGCTGCCAAGATCTCAACAGCCCGATTCTACGGCGTCAACCTTCTTCCGAAGGTTCACGGCCTTCTCGCGGGAGTGACCGACGGACCCGATCTGCTTTTCGCGATCGACGACGAACACATCGGTGCGCCCGCGTGAGCGGAACGAGGGCCGCTGCCTTCTTCGATCTCGATCGAACGATCATCGGTGGTTCCTCCGTGTTCACATTCGGCTGGGTTGCGTACCGAAGGGGGTTGGTGCCGACTACCCAATTGCTCAAGGATGCGGGATCTGCGCTGACGTTCAAGTTCTCCGGTGCGTCCGATGACAAGACCGACTCGGTCAAGACAAGAATCCTCGAAGCAATCAGGGATGTGCCGGTCTCGATGTTCACCGACCTGGCGGACGAGGTCACGCCGAAGCTGTTCAGCAACGTTAGGAGAGAGGCAAGGGGTCTTGTCGATCTTCACACCGACGCCGGAAGGGACACATACATCGTGTCTGCTTCACCGGTTGAGATCGTGAGCCAATTCGCAGATGTCATGGAGATGACTGGCGGGATCGGCACCGTGTCCGAGATCGTCGATGGCGTCTACACGGGGAAGCTCGCCGCCCCATTCTGTTACGGCGAAGGCAAGGCCGAGGCGATCAGAAAAGTCGCAGAGGAGCAGGGCTACGACCTGTCACGGTCGTACGCGTATACAGACTCAGCAAGTGACCTGCCGATGCTCGAACTCGTGGGTCACCCTGTCGCCGTCAATCCGGACCATGCTCTCGAGGCGATCGCGTATCACAGGGGGTGGCCGATCGTCGAATTCTCCAGAACTCGCAAGAGGGTGATCAAGAGGACCACCGCAGCTTCCGGAGCGGTCGTCCTTGCGGCAACCACCTACGCCCTGGGCCGGCGCCACGGCAAGAACCGATAGCCGACAAGGGACAAGCAACAACGGTAGACCGTGAATCGGAACCGTGAACCTCTCCTCCGAACCTCGCAAACCCGCTGACTACTCCCTCCATCCAGCTACCTTCCCTGGAAGGGCACACCTCGTCTACCTCGCCCTGGGGAATGACTACAGACCAAACCATTCAAGACGCGACGACCTTCGCCTCACTTGGCGTCGATGCGGACCTCGTCGATGAGCTCGACCGTCAGGGCATCACATCGCCGTTTCCAATCCAGACGTTGACGATGTCAGACGCGATCGCCGGTATGGACATCACCGGCAAGGCGGAGACGGGTTCGGGCAAGACCCTCGCATTTGGCCTACCCATGGTCATGCATGTGACCAAGGGGAAGCCCAAGCGACCTCAGGGGCTCGTCCTCGTGCCCACACGTGAACTCGCAGTTCAGGTGACCCTCGCCCTCACACCCTTCCTGGAGCTTCGGAACCTCACAGCCGTATCGGTGTACGGTGGCGCACCGATGGGTCCACAGATCGACGCTCTGAAGGCAGGCGCGTCCATCGCGATCGCCACACCCGGTCGTCTCATCGACCTCATCGAACGCAAGGCATTCGATCCGCGGGATGTCAGCATCGTCACTCTCGATGAGGCTGACCAGATGGCCGACATGGGGTTCATGCCCCAGGTGCGGGCGATCATGGCTCACCTGCCTGAGGTCAGACAGACATTCCTCTTCTCCGCGACGCTCGACCACCAGGTTCAGGAGCTCATCGATCGATACATGCACGACCCCATTGATCACGAGGTCGAATCTCCCATCGAGACTGTGGACAGCATGGAGCACCGGTTCCTCAAGGTCCACTACATGGACAAGGCCAAGGTCGTCAAGGAGCTCTCGAGACACAACGACCGAGTTCTCGCCTTCACCAGGACCAAGACGGGAGCCGACCGACTTTCGAGGGATCTCTTTGAACTCGACGTAGCCTCTGCGCCAATCCACGGTGATCTTCCCCAGAAGAAGCGGGAGCAGTCCTTGAGACGGTTCTCGGACGGAGTTGTCAAGGTACTCGTGGCAACCAACGTCGCCGCACGAGGACTCCACATTGACGGCGTAGACGTGGTTGTCCACTTCGATCCGCCGGACGACCCGAAGACCTATGTCCACCGCAGTGGGCGAACCGCTCGTGCCGGCGAGGAGGGTCTTGTCGTGACGTTGGTCGAATGGGATCAAGTGAATGAGGTTCTGGGCATCCAGCGAAGGGCAGATCTCAACATCCCGATTGTGAAGATGTTCTCCAATGATGAACGACTCGCCGATCTTGCATCGTGGGTACCCCCGCCCGAGGAAGCGCCGTTCAAGGCAAAGTCGATCAAGAAACGCAAGCGCCGCGGTTTCTGACGAATCCGCATTGAGAAGGAGCAATCATGGCTCAGCAGTACGACGCCGCACCAGATCTCACCATCGATCTCTCCAAGACGTACAGAGCGACCTTGCACACGAGCTCCGGTGACATCTCCATCGATCTGTATGCAGCCGACGCGCCACAAACGGTCAACAACTTCGTGTTCCTCGGGAACGACGGCTTCTATGACGACGTCATCTTCCATCGAACGATCCCGTCGTTCATGATTCAGGGTGGAGATCCCACGGGAACCGGAAGTGGTGGACCCGGCTACCGGTTCCGTGACGAAACGCACTCAAGAACGTCGTACCAGCGTGGAACTCTCGCCATGGCGAACTCCGGGCCACACACGAACGGCTCACAGTTCTTCATAATGCACGCCGACTACGGGTTGCCGAACGCCTACACGATCTTCGGCGAGGTCACCGCTGGCATGGATGTGGTGGATGTCATCGCGACAGCAGCAACGGGTGCCCAGGATCGTCCAAAGGGTCCGGTCACGATCAACTCGGTGACCATCACCGAAAAGTAGGCAACACGATTTGCGCCTAGCATCTCGGCAATCACATCCTGGCTATTCCCAGAACTCATCGAAGAGGCTCTGATCCTCGGGGAAGGCCCAGAACTCCGTCATCTTCCCGTCGCGCATGTGGAAGATGTGAGCAACGTGGCCCTCGAAGGACTTGTCGCCGCGGGTTGCCGATGCGGTCACGAGCGCAACACCATGATCATCGTTGGCCAGCATGTCGTGGATGTCGTTGCTGAAGCTGCCTCCGGTCTCTTGCATCAGCCGACCGAAGAACCCCAGAACTGCTTCCTTGCCTACATAGTCGCCAGTCAGCATGTTGTTTCCGCCGGAGTGCCACACGATATCTTCCGAAAAGAGATCGCTCACCGCGGCCAGATCACCACCGGCGAACGCCTCGTACCCGGCACGGGCTCTTTCTAGGTTGGGATGGTCGGTCATGGGTACACCTCCCGATGTGCCTGTTGCCCCCCCCAATTGGAGAGGGCCTGAATCCAACCCTACGCTTCACCGACATCGCGAAACAGGGGTTCCTTTCGTTCCTGTCACATGACGGGAAAGCTTCGGGCACCCGGCACCGATTCCGCGACAGTCCACTAGCGTGGCTCCGAGATGGATTGGCTGATAGACCCATTTGCCCTTGGCATCCAACAGCGCGCCCTGCTGGCTGGCTCTCTTGCCGCGATCGTGTTTGCGGTCGTGGGCACATGGGTCGTCATCCGCGGGATGACGTTCCTCGGTGACGCCCTTGTTCACGGTGTGATCCCTGGCATCGCTCTTGCGGTGCTGTTCGACTTCAACGTGCTCATCGGGGCTGCCATTGCCGCCCTCGTGATGGTCGCCGGGATCAATTTCGTGCACCACCAAACGGAATTCTCGGAGGACACGGGTATCGGTCTGCTGTTTGCTGGGATGCTCGCCCTCGGAGTGATCCTGATCTCGACGACGGACGATGGAAGCGGAACCCTCAATGCGATCCTCTTCGGCAACGCACTGGGCGTGTCCACAGCAGATATCGCTGTGCTCGGTGTTGTGGTTGCTGTGACGATCGGTGGAACGATGCTCCTCTATCGGCGGCTGCTCGTGCTTGCGTTCAACGAGCAGAAAGCGGCATTGTTCGGGCTCAAACCGCGGTTGACCCACGCCATACTGCTCGTGCTGATCACACTCTCGATCGTCGGCTCATTCAGGACGGTCGGGACGCTGCTCGTGTTCGGGCTACTGGTCGGACCACCGGCAACTGCGGCCCTTCTCGTGCGCCGCGTGCCGACGATGATGGCCACGGCCGGAGCGATAGGCATCCTGTCCGTGGTGGGCGGCCTCATCATCAGCTACCACGCCCGCACCTCGGGCTCAGCCACCATGGCTCTCATCCCGATAGTCCTGTTCTTCATCGTCCTGGGAGTCAAGTCTTTGGGACGAGACGCAACAGGCCACCAATCAGAACGTGGACATCAGAGCGCAGAACACAGAGAAGCGAGCGACCAAGCCCCCACCTGATGCCTGGCTATGACGCTCTCCTGCGCTCGCGGTCACGCATTCTGCGACGCATGCGTCTGCGTTCCCCCGAATCGAGCCCTCCCCAAACGCCAGCCGCCTGATTGGTCGCCAGCGCGTACTGCAGACAGATCTCGCTCACAGGACATTCGGCGCAGATCTTCTTTGCGGCCACAGCCGCAGACGCCTCTTCGGAGGCTGGGAAGAAGGCGTCACTCCCGACACCGCTGCACGCCGCAGCCTCCCTCCAGCCGGTATCTGGCTCCCACATCAGATCGCTCAACGTAAGCAATGTGCCATCCCTCTTCGCTTCGGGACCTTATAACGACTACGGCCGTGTGTGAATTCCCGATATTTCTCATGGTTGCATCCACGTACGACAGATTCTGCTGAAGCTGCAAGAAGTCCCGGCTATATCCCCGAGGACGAACCCGACTTCGTGTCGTCGTGAGTCCATGTAACCGAGGATTCCACCGCAACGACACCCTCCACGCGAACTGCCAGCTCCTGGAGAATCCTTGCTTCGGACCGCGCAGGCACCTGCCCTGAGATGTTCGCGACGCCGTCGCTCACCACGACGGTCACATCGTCGGGCGAAAGCTGCAATATGGCCAGCGCCACGCCGTTCAGAATCTCATCTGCGAGGGCATCATCCGGTCTTGCGAAGACGCCCATCACGTCGGCGCGAGAGATGATTCCACACAGCGTTCCATCCGGAAACACAACGGGCAGTCGCTTCACCCGTAGGTCGGTCATCATCCGAGCAGCCTCGGTGACAGACGATCCGCTGTCGATCGTATGTGGATCGACACTCATCACATCTGCTACGGATGTTGCGCTCGGTGGTGTGACGTCACCAAGAAAGTTCGCAAGCAGGCGGCGCCGCTGGCGACCCCATGAGCGATTGGCCTCCGCCGTCACGAAGTCAGCCTCAGTAATGATTCCGATGACCTTGCGATCGTCGTCAACAACGGGAAGCCCACTCACTCCTGACTTCACCATCATGGTGGCGGCCTCCTTCAGCGGAGCATCTACTCCGATGGTGATGATCTCTGTGCTCATTACATCACCGACGATCACCGACGACCTCCTCGTAGGAATCTGTGCCTCACAGAGTAGCGCTCCAATCAGATCGAAAGAAGTTCGTACCAGAAACACAGGTGGGCTACGCTCAGGTGACCCACAACGAAGTGACCGCGGGGGGCCGATGTGCCACTGAACATCATCTACCAGGGAAGCGAAACAGCTGTCGACGATGACGTTACGGCGCTCATCGGTTCCGACGCGGCTTCGATCATCCGAATCGTGCGGCCAGGTATCTCGCGCAGACACGCCGTTGCATCCTTCGATGGAACTGCCTGGAAGGTCGAGGACGCCGGAAGCCGCAACGGCATCTTTGCAAACGGACAACGAATCCAGACGACTGTCATCAGCGGCCCAACCACGCTCTATCTCGGCCATCCGACCGATGGAGAAGCGATCTCATTCGTACCTCTGGCAGATGCCAATGAACCTTCGAGCGATCCCATCCAGGAAGAGATCGATGCCTTCGTCATGGCCCAAGAGCCAAAGTCGCCCAAGAAAAAGACCAAGAAGAGCGCCACACGAGCCACTGAAGCCGTCGAACCCACTCAGGTGCAGCCTGTGTCTGTTGTGAGCGCATCAGGGCCAGAACTTGATGCCCTCACCACAGCCCTGCGTGACCAGATCAGCTCGATCAAGGGCTTGACCTGGTCAGTTTGGGCAATGATCGCAGTCACCGCAGTCCTCGCCGTCATGACTCTCTTCGTGGGGATCCTGGGAAGCTGACCAGAAGCCGGATCCCGCCGTCCGGAAGTGAGCGAACGAACCTTCCGGAATCGCTGTCGGAGAACTGGCCGGAGTCAGTTCTCCTCTCGGTCAGGATCCTCCAAGAACTTGAGTACCTCGTCTGCGATCTCATCAGCAGTCGGCAGGTCCTCGGGGATCTTCGATGTCGTGCCGATGCGTCCTTCGAGTCCTTCGATGAATTCGGCAGCTTCGGAGCGCTGCGAGATGATCTCGTCCAGACGATCGATCTGCACCTTCGATTCCTCCTCCAACGCCTCGACGGCGAACTCGACCTCGAGTTGGCCAGAAACCTTGCGCAACAACCCCAGGACCGCAGGGTGATACGGCCTTCCGACGTACTGGGGCACCTGCGCCCAGTAGCCGATCGCAGGAATGCCGACATCCTCGACAGCCGACCTGAACACAGTTCCAGCGGACGCAGGAACGACGATCTCGTCCATCAGCAACTCGTCTCCTGCAAGCAGCAGCCGTGGGTCTGACGCTGTGCAGAACACAGCGGTCTCTGGCCCGTGTCGTACCGGAGTGGGGACGGCTCCGAGCGTAACCAGGTGAGCGACATCGAGATGTTGCACGAGATCTCCAAGCGCATCACAAATGCGCGACCACGCGTAGTCAGGCTCATTTCCCACAAGAACGAGAACATCGTGTCCCGAAGGACGCACATGGACGATCTCCATACGCGGCCATGTGAGCGATTGGGCCTCTCCTGAGTTGAATCGGAGAATCGGGCGGTTGGACCTGTAGTCGAAGATCGAGTCCGGGTCGAACGTGACGATCGGCTGACCACTCTCTGCAAGCCAGTCGGCCGCATCACTCGCGGCCGAAGCGGCGTCTCCCCATCCTGCGAGTCCGGCAACCAGTACGGGCTTCTCCATCGGCGGAGGAGTGTGCAGCGAATACAGTGTCATGAGCCAACAGTAGAGGAAGAGCAGGGAACAGGAACCCGAATCCCGATTTCCGACTTCCGACTTCTGAAAGCGAAGCGTTCTGACTTCTGACTTCTGAGAGCGAAGCGTTCTTTCTCAGAGATACAGCCCATTCCCATGGTCGTCAGAGTCGCCTCCCTCAAGCGCCTTCTGAAATTTGATACGCTCCAGCTGAGCTGACGCCGCCATCTGCTGACTGATGAGTGACGCTTGGATACCGTGGAACAACCCCTCGAGCCACCCAACGAGCTGAGCCTGAGCGATACGAAGCTCAGCTTCCGAAGGTACGTCGGTGATCGGGATGAAGACTGCGTTCAACTCCTCGACGAGATCGTCTGAGAGGACGTCACGCAACTCGTCGATGGACTGGTCGTAGATCGCGACCAGTCGTTGCCTCCCGGCATCGTCAAGAGGTGCCTCCCTGACCTCGTCCAGCATTGCCCTGGTCATCGAAGCGATACGAATCAGCTTCGAAGGCTCAGATACATGGGGTCGAGAATCTCCACCGCCCTCAGCCGGCTCTGGTCCGTCCACAACCTCAGGGGTAACGGTGTCTGGTGGGATTGGCATGATCTCAGAATCCATGGGGGAAGCATACGACGACACGGATACATCGTGACCGGTACGATGCCACGTCATGCACGAATCACAATCGTCCGAACCCGACCGGACCGATCATGGAGGGACCGGCTTCATGACGAAGTTCCTCTGGACGATCATCGGACTCATCATCACCTTCGTGGTCTTTGGGATCGCATTCAGTCAGTACTCGGTACATCGTGCGTTCCCACAGACGTCGGGGACGATTCAGATCGAAGGGCTGACAGGCCCGGTGGAAGTCATCCGTGACTCGATGGGCATCCCACACATATACGCGGACACACCCCAGGATCTGATGCTGGCTCAGGGCTACGTCCACGCTCAGGATCGTTTCTATCAGATGGATTTCTGGCGCCACATCTCGTACGGCACTCTGTCCGAGATGTTCGGCGAAGACTCGGTCGAGACCGATGCCTTCCTGCGCACGATGGGCTGGGGTCGGCTGGCCGAGGCCCAATTCGCCTCGGAGACGCCTGAGCTCAAGTCGCTGCTCGAGTCGTACGCTGCCGGCGTCAACGCGTACCTCGCCACGCAATCACCGACGGACCTGTCCTTCGAGTACTCGATCCTCGAGCTCACGAACCACGATTACACACCCGAACCGTGGACCCCTGCCCAGTCCCTTGCGTGGGGCAAAGTGATGGCATGGGATCTCGGTGGAAACCACGGCGCCGAGATCGGCAGGGCACTCGCCCTCGGAGTCATGGTCCCCGAGCGCGTCAACCAGCTCTATCCGGCATACCCTGGCGACCGCCATCCCTACATCGTGGAATCGAACTCGACTTCCGCAAGCGCAGTGGAGGCAACCCACCTCACATCGGCAGACCTCCGGACTCCGCTGCTCTCCGCCGCACATGTGATCGATGCTCTCGGTCGAATCGCCGGAGGAGGTCTGGAGTCAGGGATCGGTTCGAATTCCTGGGCAGTATCCGGACGGCACACTGAGACAGGGAATCCGCTCCTCATGAACGATCCCCACCTGTCCGCACAGATGCCTTCGATCTGGTACCAGGTCGGACTGCACTGCAACGCTGTTACAGACGATTGCCCATTCGACGTCGCGGGGTTCTCCTTTGCCGGTGTTCCCGGAGTCATCATCGGACACAACGCGGACATCGCCTGGGGATTCACCAACGTCGGGCCGGATGTCCAGGACCTCTACATCGAGAAGATCAACCCGGAGAACCCGAACCAGTACGAGTACATGGGTGAGTGGCTCGACATGGACATCCGCACGGAGACGCTCGTGGTCGCCGGTGGCGACGATGAGAGAGTCGACGTGCGGTCAACTATCCACGGACCGATCATCTCTGACGTCTACGAACCCCTCGAGGACTTCACTGATACGGGTCTGGACAAGCCGGAGCAGTTCGCCATCGCGATGAGATGGACAGCCCTCGATGGTGTCCCCTCGATCGCAGGTCCGATCCTCGGTATCAACGTTGCAAGTGATTTTGAGGAGTTCAGGGATGCTGCGTTGCTCTTCGCAGTCCCCTCCCAGAACCTGCTCTATGCGGATACGAAGGGCAACATCGGCTATCAGATGCCCGGCAACATCCCTATCCGATCCAAAGGCGACGGAACGCTGCCGGTTCCTGGCTGGACCGGGGAGTACGAGTGGAAGGGCTTCATCCCGTATGAGGAGCTTCCGTTCGTGTTCAACCCACCGTCCGGATACATCGTCACCGCGAACAACGCTGTGATCGATGACAGCTACCCATACCGGATCACAGAGGACTGGTCCTATGGATATCGGGCACGCCGGATCGTCGATCTCGTGACATCGAACTTCGGAATTGGGACCGAGGGGCACGCGATGATCCAATTCGACAGCTACGACCTCAACGCGAGTCGCATCATTCCGCATCTCGATGCTGCGCTGAGGACCGCCGACATCGATCTCGATGATGTCGAGCGCGAGGCACTCGATCAGTTGCTCGACTGGGATCTCCAGAACTTCGCGCAGAGCATCGGTGCTGCTGTTTGGAACACCACATGGCGCAACGTGCTCGATCTGACGTTCAACGACGAGCTTCCGGAGGACATAGCCCCGGGCGGCGGTTCACGTTGGTTCGAGGTGATGTACGACCTGCTCGACGATCCCGATGACAGGTTCTGGGACGATGTCAACACACCCGATGTCGAAGATAGGGACGACATGCTTGTCGCTGCGTTCCTCGCGGGGGTCACCGAAGCGCGTGACTCCATGGGCTCAGACGTTGACAGTTGGACCTGGGGTGAACTGCACCGCATGATCTTCATCAACCAGTCCCTCGGGATGTCTGGTATCGGCATCATCGAGGATCGCTTCAACCGTGGCCCATTTCCCTCGGGCGGCGCAACGTCTGTGGTGAATGCGGTCGGATGGGACGCCGTTGAGGGATACGACGTCAACTGGCTCCCTTCGATGCGGATGCTTGTGGATCTTGGCGATCTGACCAATTCCCGCACGATCCACACGACGGGCCAGTCGGGCCATACCGATGACAAGCACTACATCGACATGGCGCCTCTGTGGCTGCAAGGAGAGACGCTCCCAATGTTGTGGAGCCGAGCAGACATCGTGGCCGACGCAGAAGCAACGATGATCCTCGTACCGTGAAGCGTAAGCTGTAGAGCGCTGACAATGTCAGCGCTCACTCGACACCCACAAACCGAATCATGTGCCAGCCCTCCACGCCGTTCGGTCTCGGCCTGACACGGGTCTCCCCCTGTGTTTCACCCGTCCCATCGGTTGCACGCACATGCATCGTGTGTGGCCCAGCGGTGATCTCGGACTTGAACGCCCACTGGACCCAACTGTTGGTCGACAGCGGTACCGATAGCTCTGCTGGCTGCCAGGGTCCGTCGTCGATCCGCACCTCGACGAGTTCGATGTCACGAGTCGGCGCCCAAGCAACGCCGCCGAACGTATAGTCGCCGACGTCGATGTGGTCGCCGCTCCCGGGTCGGTCGATCCGCGACTGGGTCTTGATCGGACCCTCCTTCGCCCACCCCCGTGGGACCCAGTAGCCATCGAATGCGTCCCAGGTCGTCAGCTCGATCTCTTTCAGCCACTTGGTGGCAGAGACGTACCCGTACAGACCAGGAACGACGAGGCGCGCAGGGAAACCATGATTGGCCGGCAGCACCTCTCTGTTCATGCCAACAGCCACAAGAGCGTCTCTGCCATCGAGAGCCAGCTCCGTTGGAAACCCGGCCGTCCATCCGTCAACCGACCGACCGACGAGTTGATCAGCTCCTCTCTGGACGCCGGCAAGTTCGAGTACGTCCGGCAGCGGAACACCCGTCCAGAGCGCGTTGCCAACGAGCGTGTCGCCGATCTCGTTCGACACACAGGCAAGCGTTGCGTACTTCTCAACGAGCGACATGTCGAGGAGATCCTCGTAGGACAGAACTACCTCGTTGTCGACCATGCCTTTGATGGTGAGCGTCCATTCTTCGGGGACGACCGTGGGGACAACAAGTGCCGTGTCGATTCGATAGAACATCGCGTTCGACACCACGATCGGAGCCACCAGAGCAAGGCCGAAGTCGTTCGCGGCTGTTGGATCGAGGGCGATCTCGATGGGTTCAGGGAGTTCGAGCGCCGCGATCTGCGCCTCAGCCCGTGATCGGATCATCGCTCTCCCGATACTCACGGTCACGACAGACACCGTGGCCGCTGCACCGATCGCAAGCAATAGCCTTCGACGTTCGATGCTCGGGACATCCCCGTCGGTCACGGTCAGATTCCCTGACCCGACCCATTCCTTGATGCCGTACCAGACGAGCAATCCAACTGTTGCAGAGATGAGTGTTGTTGAAATCACCGCAACAGCCTCCGCCCCGACCTCGCTGAGTTGCGCGGCGATACCGACCACGGCAAAGCCAAGGAACCCGAGAGCTATCGGGACCGGAGTGGTCGACGATATTCTTCCCAGGAACCACCCGACGACCAGTGCCGTCACGAAGATCCCGACACCGAGAATGGCCTTGTCCGCGGTACCGAACGTTGCAATCGCGAACGACTCGAGCCATCCGGGCGAGATATCAACGACCACGCCACCAATCGACGATATCGCGGACGGAATCGTGCTCGAAAGACCGGCGAAGATCTCGGTGGTCCCGAGGGCGACCGAAACCCCGGCTGCACCCGACCATGCCGAGTGACGGCGCGCGCTGAGATCTCTCGTGTCCTTCCCCATCACCGGCTACAACGGGCCAACAACGTTATGAGTTCCGCTTTCTGCCGGCCCAGTCGAGAAATGTCGGCGTATCGAGCGTGTTGATGACCCTATCGAGGGGAACCCATCCCTTTCGAGCCTGGGCCGCACCCCAATTCGCATTGCTGTACGCCGAGGTGTGGTGCGCATCAGTCGATATCGCGAACATGACCTCAGATGTTTCAACGGCACGGCGCAGATGAGACGCTTGCAGGTCGAGGCGGTGCAGATGGCTGTTGATCTCCAGCGCCGTCCCCGTGGAAGCAGCAGCTTCAAACACCGCGTCGCTGTCGAACCTGACTCCCGGTCTCCTGCCGATCATTCGACCACTCGGATGACCGATCACATTGACGGCAGAGTTGTGAATCGCTGCGATCAAGCGATCGGTTTGATCCACGGGTGAGAGATCGAAGTGGGAGTGGATCGATGCAACACCGAAATCGAAGTCCGCCAGAAACTCGGCGTCGTAGTCGATCGAACCATCTGCAGCGATATTCAATTCTGCGCCGTGCAATATCGTGAGGGGTCGATACCGTGGTCGCATCTCTTCGATGACGGCACGCTGCTCGAGCATTCGTTCCCTCGAAAGACCGTTCATGGCAAGGTTCTCCGCATGGTCAGTGATGACGATGTAGTCGAGACCCGACAACACTGCGCCATCGAGCATCTCTACCATCGTGCTTCGACCGTCACCGGACCAGTCGGTGTGAACATGAAGATCGCCACGCAGATCGCCGACCGAAATGGGCCTGGGAAGCGAACCAGACTCCGCAGCCGAGATCTCGCCCGTGTCTTCCCTCAACTCTGGGGTGATCCAGACAAGGTTGAGCCTGTGATAGATGTCTGCCTCGGTCGACGCGGCAACAACTGTGCCACTTCCGATCTCAGAGAGTGAGTATTCGTTCAGAGTGAGACCTCTGTCGAGCGCACGCTTGCGCAACGCGATGTTGTGGGCCTTTGAACCGGTGAAGTACATCAGAGCTGCACCAAATGCGGCCTCTGGAACGACGCGAAGATCGACCTGCATCTGGTCGTCGATCACGATGGAAGCCTTCGTCGAACCGGATCCGAGAACCGCAGTGACACCCGGGAGCGTGACGAATCGCTTGGTGACGGGCGAATCGGTTTCGGCTGTGACGAGGATGTCGATGTCACCGATGGTCTCGGCGTGTCTGCGGAGGCTGCCCGCATACTCAGCGGTGAGTACTCCCTCCACGCCCTCGAGCTCGGCGACCACCCTACGAGCGATATCCATGGCTTCTGCGATCGGTGTCCTTGTCTCGTTCGAGTGGATGCCAAGGAGCGATATCGCCTTTGCGATCTTCTCCTCCGACTTCGCCCCGAGCCCGGGCAGTGAGGCAAGTTGGTGCTTCTCTATCGCCTCTGTGAGCCCCGGAACGTCCACCACGCCGAGGCGATCCTGGAGGAGGAGCACCGTCTTTGGGCCAAGCCCAGGGATGCGCATGAGATCGAGCATCGTCGGCGGGAAACGCTTCTTGAGTCGCTCGACTTTGCCGATCGTGCCATTCGCAGAGAACTCAACGATCTTGCGCGCGGTGCTGTCGCCGATTCCGTCGATCTTCTTCAGTTCGGATATCGAGAGCCCTGCAACGGACTCGGAGGACGCGGCAATCACTTCAATGGCCTTTTCATAGGCTCGCGTCCTGAAGGATTGACTTTGACCGTCTTCGAGTTTCGTGTACTGGACAAGTTGACGCAGAACAGCGATGACGGATTCGTTCGAGGGTGTCATAGCGACAGGAACGAATACAGCAGGAAGATTGCCAGCAGAACCGCACCCTCGACCCGGCTGATCCGTTGCGACGAATACGCAAACACACCGGCGAAGACAGCCGACACCACCATGAGCCCGATCAGGGCAGTGGGTACACCTTCAACGACCCCCGGCCCGATTATCGCCGCAAGACCGGCGACGCCGAGCGAGTTGAAAATGTTGGAACCAAGGACGTTTCCGAGGACAAGATCGGAAGCGCCTCTCCGTGCCCCAGCAAGCGCTGCGGACAATTCCGGGAGACTTGTCCCGACACCCGTGATCAATCCCATCAGGACGATTGACAGTCCCATCGTGTCTCCGATCGAGAGGACACCAACGAGAAGCTGCTGACCGGATACAACCGTAGCCATGAGGGCCAAGAGACCATAGAGAATCTCAACCCACACCCTGTCCGGGTCCGCAACGATATCGGCGAGATCCTCGCCAGGACCGTTCTCTCCGTTCTTCGCCCAGAAGACCAGTAGCCAGATGGCAATCGCCATCCCCGACACCAACAACACGCCCTCAGCCACCGACACTTGACCGTCGACAAGAACCCCGGCTAGCGCCGCAACGGATACGAGCATCAACAATCCCTCGCGTCTGACGACTGTCTGCTTGGTGGCAAGAGCGACAAAGAGCGTCGCGACACCGAGCACGAGTGTGACGTTGGCGGTGTTCGATGCGACAACGTTGCTCATGGCCAACCCCGCTTGGCCCTTCGACGCAGCAACGGCGGATACGACGAACTCCGGCACAGATGTGCCGAAACCGACGATCACTGCACCGATGACCACGACGGAGATGTTGAAGACCTTTGCGATCCTCACCGCAGAGATCACCAAGCGATCGGCAGCGACAATGAGGATTACGAGACCAGCGATGATCCTCAAAATGTCCACGGCCACAGAGGCACCTCCGAATGGGGCGATGGTACCCGCCCTTGTCACATGACCTGTGTCGAGACCATCATCGCTAGGCTTGCGAATTCATGGCGAATCCTCATGAACCCATCCATGACACGTGGCTCTCATCTGATCGCGTCGTACCACAGCGGTTCATCCGTCCGGTAATCGAGTTCACGCGAGTTGAAGCTGCAGGTGGCGCCGTGCTGTTGGTCGCCGCCGCCATCGCGATCATCTGGGCCAATTCGGCATGGAGCGACGCTTACTTCAACCTCTTCGGTGCGCACATCGAGGCGTCCGTGGGGCCCATCCACATCAACGAGTCGCTCAAGGAGATCATCAACGACGGCCTCATGGTTGTGTTCTTCTTCGTGGTCGGCCTTGAGATCAAACGCGAACTCGTGGTCGGCGAGTTGAATTCGGTGAGGAAGGCAGCACTCCCTGCAGTGGCTGCACTGGGGGGCATGGTTGTACCTGCCCTGATCTACATCGCTTTCGTCTCAGGAGTCAGTGATCCCGATGCACTGAGAGGCTGGGGTGTTCCAATGGCGACAGACATCGCATTCTCCGTGGGCATCGTTGCGCTGCTCGGCTCACGCGTGTCGGTCAGCGCAAAGCTATTCCTGCTCGCACTTGCCATCGTCGACGATATCGGAGCCATCCTCGTCATCGCGGTGTTCTACACAGAGGAACTCAATCTTGGATACCTGGCGTTCGCCGCAGTGCTTCTGGTTGTGATGCATCTCGCAAAGAAGGTGGGCGTCTCGAGCTTGCTGTTCTACGTTCCGGTCGCATTCGCGGTCTGGTACGGGTTCCTCGAGTCGGGGGTCCACGCAACCATCGCCGGAGTAGTCCTTGGACTCATGACGCCGGTGTACGCGAAGTACTCGGATGAGCAATTCAGGCTGAAGGCAGTGCGCGTTCTCGAACGTTGGGACATCAACCGAGCGTCGCCCCATGCTGAGGAGCGGTTGGACCAGGATGCGCTCGAACTGGCCCAAGTTGCGAAGTCTTCAGTTCCACCGCTCAACCGTCTTGAGCATGCCCTCCATCCATGGTCGTCGTTCGTGATCGTGCCGTTGTTCGCCCTCGCCAACGCAGGAGTCAGGTTCGTGGGAACGGATACCGGACTCGGACAGCAGCTCACCAGTCAGGTTGCCCTCGGTGTCGCAGTTGGTTTGATGGTCGGCAAGCCTTTGGGTATCACCGCGGCCACCTGGATCGCCCTGAAACTGAACCTCGGCGAACTGCCAAGACGCACCAACATGAAGACGATCTTCGGCCTCGGCGCACTGGCGGGTGTCGGATTCACGGTGTCCTTGTTCGTTGCCGAGCTTGCGTTCATGAATGAGCTCCTCGCCGACGAGGCCAAATTGGGGATCTTCCTCGGATCTTTCGTGGCCGGTACGGTCGGGTACACGATCCTGCGTTCGCTCAAGACGCCGGAGGAGGACTTCACCGAAGCGTCTGGCCGGATTGCGAGCACGACAAGCGACTGACGACGGACGACTCACCCGTAAGGGAGCAAGGCGACCGATCCGTCGTCTGATCATCGGAACATCAACCGGTTGCTGCGGGTTTCCACTGTGTGAGCAAAGGACCAAACCCCCTCCGAGCAGCGTGGCACATGTTGTATGCCCGACGTCTCAGAGCGCCTCGACCCGTAGGAGACATCGCCTTGGACCACGCGCCGTTGGCGCGAGTACTCGATCGGCTTGCCCTCAAAGGCGTCACTGCACTTGGAGAAGCATCAGACGAGTTGGCCGACTACAGAGATACGCTCGCATCGACCGATCCTGATGAACTCACGCCGGCTGGGTCACTCGCATTCTGGATCAACCTCTACAACGCGGGTGCCCTTCACAGGGCGGGTCAGGCCTACTCCCGTGACTATGAGTCCGTGCTTCGGGTTCCCGGGGCATTCTCAGCGCCTTGGGCAACCGTTTGCGGGGAGTCCATGTCTCTCGATGACATAGAGCATGGCAAGATACGGAGGTTCGGAGATCCGCGGATTCACGGTGCCCTTGTGTGCGGATCGGTGTCCTGTCCGACACTGCGCAGCGAACCCTTCGATGGCACGAAACTCGACGAACAACTCGACAGCCAGATGCGGTTCTTTCTGTCAAACGGCGGTGGCAGGCTCGACAGGACTGAGGACACTCTCCACCTCACGAGGGTTCTGAAGTGGTACGGAGGGGACTTCGTGCGCCCGCACAGGATGCCAACATTGCGACCGGCGAGGGCTTCCGATATCGTCGCTGCGATCAGCCGCTGGCTCGATCCGGATGATGCTCGATACCTCGTTGGGAACAGGCCGAAGGTCGTGTTCGCCCCCTACGACTGGGGACTCGGCTGCTCGGTTGCATGAGATCTCGCCCTCACACCGAGCAGGAACACCGAAACGGCCACGACCGCAGCGACCGTGTCGTACGGGAGCACAAAGCGCATCAGGTCCGAACCTGACACTATCCACTCACCATTCGGGCCAAACCCAACATGGTTCAGGTAGTTCCAGATCGACCAGACACAGACAAGGCCTATCGCTGACCCCCCGAACAACGCCCAAACCCGACCCCACGCGCGGTACGCCCCGATCGTGACCGCTGCCACAACCCAT
>QMQC01000002.1 GCA_003648875.1 Actinomycetota bacterium | reverse complement strand
GAGAAATACGCCGGACTCCATCTGGCCCTGGAGTGTGGCAAGGAGGTTCGTGTCGACGGCCTTGACGGTGATGCCGCCGGTCTGTCCCTCGGGTACGAGATCGTTTCGATACACATTTGCGGAGGTCTCACTGATCGATGCAACCTGTTCCACCGGACCGATCCGTGAAACCATCACCGCCGACTCCTCCGGCAGCTCCCCCGATCCAATCCCGATGCCTGATCCGGCTTCGATGCGAAGCATGTTGGTGCCCAGGCGGTCGAGCTGTGCGAGAAGATCGGACTTCGAGGACTCTGACAGTCCAAGCACGCCAACCATGGCTGCAATCCCGATGACGATGCCGAGACCAGAAAGGAACGAGCGCAGACGGCGCGTCCGGAGCCCAATGAGCGAGGCACGAATCATGTCTGCGGGCGTGAGACGCGATGGTTCGAGTGAAGGGGTCAATGGGAGCCTCCGGGATCGGATGCCCTTGTGTCCTCAACGATCCTTCCGTCGAGCAGTGAAACCCTTCTGGGGAACCGTGCAGCGATCTTCAGGTCGTGTGTGATGACAACGATCGTCGTTCCATGTGAGTTGAGGTCCTCGATGAGGTGGACGATGTCCTCTCCCGACTTGCTGTCCACGTTTCCTGTCGGCTCGTCTGCAAGGATGATGTCAGGCGAACCTATCAATGCCCGTGCTATGGCAACCCGCTGTCTCTCACCCCCCGAGAGCTTCGTGGCTTCATGATCCGTCCGGTGGGCGAGTCCAACCTGGGAAAGGGTCACCTCTGCAAGGTCCCTTCGTTCATCAAGCGCCACGCCTCTGTAGAGAAGGCCGTCCGCGACGTTGTCCAGTGCGGACTGCCCCGCGAGAAGGAAGAATTGCTGGAAGACGAATCCGATGTGGCGAGACCGCAGCGAAGAGAGTTCCCTGTCACTGAGCTGATCCACGTCATACCCAGCAACGGAGACGGTCCCCTCTGTTGCTCGGTCGAGCGTCCCGACCACATGGAGAAGCGTCGACTTCCCCGAACCCGAAGGACCAACAATGGCGACGAGCTCGCCGGTCTGGATGTCGAGGTCGATTCCCGAAATGGCGTGAACGGGTGGTGTTCCCTGGTAGGTCTTCGTGACGCCCGAGAGCGACAGCACAGTGGATCCGTGGTTCGATGGCAGCGTCACGGATGTCGAGCCTGATGAGATCTGACTCACGGCACGACAACCATCATGCCGTCCTCGAGTTCACTCGAACTGATCTCGACCGAACCGTCTGCGTACATCCCCGTTTCGACTCGAACCAGTTTGGTCTGGTGGGATCCGGTATCGATCTCGACGGCGTAGCCACCTTCAGCCAAAGCGAGGAGTGCAGCGACTGGCACCGTCAGAACGTTCTCGACCCGATCCTCAACGATGTCGACGTCGACCGGCGCCTCATCGAGGCCGGCAGCTGCGCCTTGTCGGTTGAGTGTGACCTCGACCTCGAAGTACGTGCCGAACTCCTGGCTCCGAATCGCGATTGTGCCAACCGACGTGACGGAGGCAGATTCGTTGTCCCCGTTTGGCATCACGACAGTCACCGAGTCGCCGACGACGAACAGTTCCTGATCATTCGCGGGAAGCCTCACAGAGACCACAGATGTCGAGGTCGACGGGGTGAGAATCATCGTGCCCTGCTCGACCCTGGTGCCAATGCCGATGTGGCTTGCTGCTACTCGAATTGCGTCCTCGGTCACCATGACCTCGCCGATGTTCAGAACGCCGTCCATGGGTGCGTCGATGGACTCCTGCCACGCGACGAGCGCCTGCTTGGTGGCGTCGTCGAAGGTGGAATCGACGACAAGCCCGCCACTCGCATCGAAGCCGAGGTTCATCAACGATTCTTCGAGCACTTGCACATCTGCACCGATCGATCCGACGCTGAGGGTCCGGTAGAAGGGGATGTCAGTGACAAACAGTGTCACCGGGTTACCTTCAACGACGAACAGTGTGTCCGTATGACCTAGGATGTCTCCCTCGCTCGCGGTGGCTGTGACGGTCCCGGATGGCAGGGTCGAAGGCGCGATGATGGGCACCCCTGGGTTCACAGGGGATCCGGCGTCAACAAGGGTCTCGGCAACGAATACGGGACCCTCGGCGAAGACGTACGTTCCTCGTGCAAGTGCGCCGGTGTCGTCGATGCCGAGGTCATCCTGGAGCTCCCGTATGGAGTTGCGGGTCGCTGTCGTGAAGTCGCCATCAAGGCTCAGGTCTTCGTCCTCGTCGTACCCGAGCCGGGCGAGGGCCTCTTCGACTTGAAGGACATCCGTGCCATCGGTAGTGCGCGTATTGAGGGATCGGTATGCGGGAACGTCGCCGAACAACAGGATCACCGGCTGCTCGTCGAGCGTATACAGGACCCCGCCCTCACCGATGGTGGTTCCTTCGTCTGGCAGTGACGTGATGGTTCCGCTTGCGCCTGTGGTGATCGTCACGATGCCGTCAGGGGAGCCTGCATACACGAGTGGATCGCCAGCCACGAAGCCGAGAGTGCCGTCAAGGGTCGTGATGTCCTCGAGTGTGGTGCGTCGCACCTCTGTGAAGCTGAGCGCTGTGGACGTGTCTGTGGTCGTGGAAGAGTTGTCGTTGGACAGCGCCCAGCTCCCAACCGCACCGAGAGCCACAACAGCCACCACAACGACCCAGGTGGAGGTCTGTCGCCACCATTGATGGCGCTCGTTATCAGTCGTCATCTGGCTGTCGTCTGTTGTCTGGCTCCTGGCCTTTGACTCCGTCATCCTCGCCCTCCACCCTGCCCGGGAATCCGGAGTGCGTCCGAGAAGATGTCCTCACATGCAGCGAACGCACTCTGGAAAGCAGGATCATCCCGGTCGAGATCTCCGCCGAAGACCTGACCTCCGCCCCGTCCGGGAGTCCCGAAACCCGAAAAATCCGGATCCGGCATGTCGTACCCGTTCTCACGCATGCAGACCGCAAACTCGAGAAAGTTGTCCTGAATCTCGGTGAAATCTTCAGAAGCGAGCCCAAACGTCACACTCTCCAGCAGATCCCGGCATGTCTCGAAGGCCGTTCGTGCGACTTCTCGATCCACGTTCTGAAGGTCGCGAGGGCGGGGAGGCTGGAGGTTTCCATCGGCATCGACCGTTGGATCCTCAATATCAAGCCCCTCATCCCTGAGGCAAGCGGTGAAAGCCAGAAGAGCGTCTTCGTCCGATGGTGCATCGGCATCGATCCGGTCAGTCTGTTCGGTCTGTGGCTCGCCCTCGAGTGAAGCAACACCCGAGTTCGTGTTGCCGCCGCTACATGCGGCTGCAAGAAGCACGAAAGCAAGCAGCAGGGGGGTGAGGATCTTGCGAGCCATTATCGGTTCCATTCAACTTGTTCAATTCGGGTTCTGGGTCCATCAGGATTCAATCGTCGGATCATGAACCTCTTCTGAGAGCAATGCAAGAGCAGGCTGAGAATCAGGTCCTGGTTGATTGAGACGATCGTAGGGATAAAACGCAGATAGCCGCGGAGTCTTCGCCAGAAGCCGACAAGCGACCGGTATCGCCCGAGAAGTGATTCGCAACCGGTAATACCATCCGGGAATGTCCGAAGCCTTCTCAACCGACCCCGCTGGTCCTCCATCTCTCAAGGCGGTACTTGGTGGGGGTTTCAAGCTCACCTGGCGCTTCGTGAGGCGACGACCGTGGTCATTCTCTTTCGCCGTGGGTGGCGCACTCCTGTTCGTGTCGGCGATCGTCGCATCGGCGATGGTCGCAGGCAGCATCACCGACTCATTGATCGTTCCCGTGCTCGAAGAGGGCAAGTCGACGACCGATCGACTGTGGCCGGCGTTGGCCATGGTCGCAGGCGTTGCCGTGTGGAAGTCCATCGGGATCACACTCAGAAGATCAGCAGCAGGCTGGCTCCAATACGGTTCGAGGGCCGATGCTCGCAAACGTCTCATCGAGCACCAGATGCGTCTCGACTTCGCATGGCATGATCGCAGGTCCACAGGGGATCTTCTCTCCGTCAGCGAAGTCGACACGAACCAGGGCACCTTCGTGCTTGCACCCTTCCCTTATGCGACCGGCTCGTTCTTTCTTCTCATCGGCACGATCGTTCTCGTGGGGGTGACCGACATCTTCCTCGGTGGGGTCGTTCTGCTTGGCCTCATCGCGATGCTTGCGATCGACATCAACGGTGCCTTCCGCACCTATCAGCCATTCGTCGACGTCCAGGAGAAGCGCGGTCGTGTATCCGGTATCGCCCACGAATCCATCGACGGTGCCCTGACCATCAAGGCTCTTGGTCGGCGGCGCGAGGAGACCGAGCGCTTCGGCAAGGCATCGAACGATCTGCGAGATGAGCTCATACACGTGAACTCGGTTTGGGTCGGCTACCGATCAGTTGTTGAAACTCTCCCGACGATCGTCACGCTCTCGATTCTCGTGGTCGGGGCCATTCGGCTGTCTGGTGGTTCGGTGTCAGCGGGGGATCTGGTGACGATTGCCTATCTGCTCTCTCTTCTGACGATGCCCGTCTCTCTCCTTGGATTCGTGATCTGGGAGATGGCTCACTCAATGGCCGCATGGCAGCGTGTCCAGGCGATTCTCGATTCGCGCGACATCGTTGACCATGGAGGTGAGGCGGCTACCACTGTCGTGAGTGGCGGTGCGCTCGACAGTGCTGCGGTTTCGTTCGGCTACTCCTCAGAGGAGCTCGTGCTCGAAGGCGTTGATCTCGACATCGGTCCGGGGAAGACCGTTGCGGTGGTCGGTCCCACTGGTTCGGGGAAGTCAACGCTTGCGTTGCTGTTTGCGAGGCTCTGGGATCCTGCAGTGGGACGAATATCTGTCGACGATCGTGATGTCAGGAGTTTTGCCAGGTCCGAGCTCGCGAGGGAGATCGCATATGTTGCACAGGAGTCGTTCCTGTTCGACGACACGGTCGAGGGGAACATCACCCTCGGCGCCGAGATCTCGCGCGATGACGTCCGCAAAGCTGCGGCTCTGGCTGGGGCACAGAAGTTCATCGACGAACTCGAATACGGGTTTGACACTCGTATCGGCGAGCGCGGGGCCACGCTTTCCGGTGGGCAGCGTCAGCGCGTAGCACTGGCGCGGGCCCTGGTTCGTAGGCCAAGGGTGCTTGTCCTCGACGATGCCACCTCTGCCGTGGACCCATCCGTGGAGATCCAGATTCTCAAGGGTCTTCGGAGATCCGAGCTCCCGTCAACCGTCGTGATCGTGGCTTACAGGAAGGCCTCCATCGCGCTCGCGGACGAGGTCGTGTTCATCGAGGACGGCAGAGTCGTATCCCAGGGAACCCACGCGGAACTGATGGCGTCAACTCCCGGATACTCGCGCCTGCTGACAGCATACGAAGAGGACATTGCTGCTCGGGCCGAGACAGGAGCCGAGCGATGAGCGAACAGACTTCAATGAAGACCTCTGCAGCTCTGGCACGGTCGTTCAAGGTCGCCCCAGAGCTGCGAACCGGACTCGTTCTGACACTTGGACTCGCGGTTGTTGGCACGGCTCTTCAGCTCGTCGTGCCTGTCGTGATCCAGCAGATCATCGACAACGAGATCTTGGGCGCAGGCGATGTCAACCCTGCGGCAGTTCTGAAGCGTGGTGGGATCGCCCTTCTTGCGGTGCTTGTGGCGATGGTTGCGCGATTTGCGTCTCTACGCAGGCTCGTTCGTTCTTCGTCATCAGGTCTCGCACAGTTGCGCATCAGGACCTTCGACCACCTTCACAGGCTCTCGATGCTCGAGCTTCAAGCCGAACGTCGAGGCGCGCTTGTTGCCAGGGTGACCAGCGACATCGAGACGATCCAGCACTGGATGGAGTGGGGCGGCGTGGGAATGGTTCTCGGGTCGGCGCAGATCGTGCTTGCTCTGTTTCTGATGTTCATCTACGGCTGGCAGCTCGCGCTCGCAGTGACCGCTGGCGTGGCCATGTATGCCGTGATGATCGTTGTCTTCCAACGGGTTCTTTCCAATGCCCACGACAGGGTTCGCGAGCGTGTTGCTGATTCGCTCGCAGCCACGGGTGAAGCTATCTCAGGTCTGTCAACCGTCCGTGCATACGGCGTTGAGGAAGTCGTGATGGATCGCGTCGATGAGAAGCTCGACGACCAATTCAAGGCCGAAGTGAGTACCGCGATCCTCGCATCGTCTCTCTTCTCCAGCGCCGAGCTCTTCGCCGGTTTCCTCACTGCGATGGTTGTCGGTATCGGAGTTGTCTTCGGGCCCGACTGGGGGGTTTCGGCCGGAACCCTCGTTGCGTTCCTCTTCCTGGTGAACCTCCTCATCGAACCGATCCAACGCCTTGTCGAAACGATCGATCAGGCACAATCCGCTGGTGCGGGTCTGCGCAAGATCCTTCACATCGTTGACACGGAAATAGCGATTCCCGACCCGGTCGGCGGTACTCCGTTGCCTGACAGGAGTCTCAGGGTCGAATTCAACAGAGTCACCTTCCGGTACCTGGAGGGTCCTGACATCCTGAAGAACATCTCCGTGCTCATCCCCGCAGGACAACGAGTTGCGATCGTTGGCGAAACCGGGTCGGGAAAGACCACGTTTGCAAAGGTGGCGACTCGCCTTCTCGTCCCGCAGATCGGAGATGTCGCCGTGGGCGGTGTTCCTATCGACGAGGTCCCGTTCGTTTCGTTGCGTTCACATCTCGCGTACGTGCCCCAGGAGGGATTCCTCTTTGACGCCTCGGTTGCAGAGAACGTGAGGTACGGCAGGCCGGGAGTGTCAGATGACGCCGTGAAGGTTGCATTCGATGAGCTTGGTCTCCTTGGTTGGGTTGAGTCCTTGCCTGGAGGAATCGACACCCAGGTGGGAGAGCTCGGTGGGAGCCTGTCTGGTGGGGAGCGTCAACTCGTCGCCCTGGTGCGGGCGTGGATCTCTGATCCATCTGTGCTCGTGCTCGATGAGGCGACCTCGTCTGTCGACCCAGCACTCGAGGTACAGATCCGCAATGCCATTGAGCATGTGACCCAGGGAAGGACCTCGATCACGGTTGCGCACAGGCTGTCGACGGCTGAGGCATCCGATCGGGTTCTCGTGTTCGATGAAGGGAGAATCGTCGAAGACGGCACCCACACCGAGCTTGCAGCACTCGACGGTGTGTACGCCTCGATGCATCAGGACTGGGAAGGATCCACACGGGGCTAAGACCTCACCCGGGTGGCAGGTCTCTGAAGTACCCGACAGTGGGCTGTCAACCGTGAACCGTAGACGTAAGACGGCCCCGGAAGGGGCCGTCTTACTCAAATGTTGGTGGGTGACTGGCTTGGTTTTGGGATCGCCTTGTTCGGGAACAAGTAGCCTCGCCGGCCTCCCACCTGAACTTTTGTATCGGCAGTTCTACAGGTGTTCTTGAGTATGCGGTATGGGTCGTACGACCCTTTCTGGAGAACTGCTTCGGCGTTCGCCCCTTGAATCCGTGTCGCTGGATATTGGATCGCATCTCAGGTCGTCACCCGTCTGGCTCTGCCCACAAGAGCCACACCGAGGATCGTCACGCCAGCACCAACCAGGATGGCAGGTGTGATTTGTTCATCGAGCAGCACGGCCCCGCTCACGACAGCGACGAGGGGCGCGAGGTATGCGGTCACGGCCACGAGCGTTGCTGTGGCATGTTTGGACGCGTACAGCGTTGCCCCGAAGGGCAGAAGTGTTGAGCCGAGTGCAAGAACAGTGAGCAGGATCCACAGGTTTGCACTGTACGTGCCGATGTCGTCGATGCCGATGAATGGTCCCAAGGCGATCGATACGATTGCACCACTGAGGAACATCGGCAACGCAAGCGGGAGTGTGTCGTGTATCGGGGCGTACTTGCGTTGCAGCACCCCTGAATACGACCCGAGCAGGACACCGACGCCGGCAAGAGAGAACCCTGCGACCACACTGCCCTCGGCACCGAGTCCTGAGTCTCCGACGACGGCGATCATCGTGGTACCCGCGAGTCCGATCAACAATCCGAGAATCTGGCGTCTCGTGATTCTCTCGCCAATGAAGAATGAAGCCATGACAGCAGTAGTCGCCGGTACCAGTGTGATAACGAGGCCCTCGACACCAGCCGAGATGAAGTTGAGGGATGCCATGAAGAACAGGGGCGCCAGACCGGTGCGAATGGCACCTATCAAGGCACCGTGCTTCCATGCAAGGGCCGAAGGCATGGAACTGGTACCGAGCGCGAAGATGAGCAGGGCAGCCGAAGCGATCAGTGTGCGAACAACAAGCACCGTCAGCGTTGTGGCGCCGAGTCCGTACGCGGCACGCGTTCCAACACCGGCCAGGCCCCATCCTGTTGAGGCGGCGACGATCGCAAGGATGATCTTGTTGCGCATCACGGAACGCTACCGGTAGGCAGGGAATCTCAATCCGCCGGTGTTGAGAACTGCTGACAACGTGCTCCCAACGGTACGATGGGGTCGTTCGTGACGGCCCCAATCGGGATGAAACCGATTGTTGGCCGTTTGATTGGAGTATCTCATCGCAGGCAAAGACGACTATTTCAGGGCGAAAGGCGTGGTTCTCGAGACTCTGCCGAACGCCACGTTCCGAGTGAAGCTGGAGACCGGCCACGAGGTAACGGCTCGTGCGTCTGGCAAGATGCGTAAGGGTCGGATGATCCGCATCATCCCCGGCGACTCCGTCGAAGTCGATGTTTCTGCCTACGATCCCACCATGGGCCGCATTGTGTGGCGGTATCGGTAGGAGCCCCTTCGGGGCTCCGAACGCGCGCTTCGCCAACTACCAGATTCTGGCTTCTGGCCTCTGTTTCGTTATCGATCGCAGTCCGGGCAAACGCCCTCCACCTCGAGGACGTGATCGAGGACTCTGAAGCCTGCTTGTGACCCGAGCGACGAAGCGATCGCGTTGAGTTCGCTCTCTGCGCTGTCGGATACCCCAATGTCCTCGATCGCTCCGCATGCGACGCACACGACATGGTGGTGATGTCCCGTGAGCCAGTCTGCCAGCTCATATCGGGCAATACCGTGGGAGCCGTGATGCTTCTTGAGGATTCCCGTGTCGTCGAACAGCGAGAGCGTTCGGTACAGGGACGAGACGGGGACAGAACCCGCTGGTCCTGAGGCAAGTTCGGCTGCGGTCCGCGGCCCCGAAGCCATCTGAATCGCAGTCACGACTGTCCGTCTTCCGGATGTATATCTGATGGCGGCCTCGGAGAGCTTTCGCCTGACGAGTTCGTGGATCTCGGTGGATGCACCAGTGCCTGCCATAAACCAGAGGTTATGGGCCTATTCCCACTAGGAGCACGTCATGAGAATTGCTGGGAGTCGCCTTCGTCGTGAAGCGCCTCCACATGGATCGTTCGATCCTGGTGTACATGGCGAGTGCCGGTTGGGCGATGGGCCGGATCGTCCAGGAAGATCTGCTCGCCATCGACATGGAGCAGCGCTGATCCGTAGGCCTCCGTCAGATTCGAGGCTGTGAGCACATCGCCAGGACTACCCGATGCCACAACGCGACCGGCCATGAGAACGACGTGATCTGCAACGCGAGCCTCGGCAAGATCATGGGTACTCATCACGATCGTTCCACCACGCTTCTGCTCGTCGTGGATGACCGCATCGATGGCTTGAGCCGAGGGAAGGTCGAGTCCTGTGAGCGGCTCGTCCAGTAAGAGCAGATCTCGATCTTGGGCGAGCCCCTGGGCGACGAAGACCCGTTGTCGCTGCCCGCCCGAGAGTTCGCTCAGGTGTTTGCCCTGAAGGTCAGATATCGACATGCGATCCATCGCATCTGCAACGGCTGTCCTATCGGCATCGGTGAGACGGCTGAGTTCTCCGATGCCCGGATACCTCCCCATCGAAACGATCTCTCTGACCGTGATCGGAAGTGCATCGTTGACCTTGGTGGTCTGAAGCACAAGAGCGATGCGTCCTCTGGCGATTGTCTGGTGGACGGCCAGGCGCCCGGTCGTTGGTGCCACAAGCCCGGCAATGCCACTGAGGATCGTCGACTTGCCTGAACCGTTTGGCCCGATGAGCGCAGTCACGGCACTTCGAGGAATCACAAAGGAGGATGTGGCGACGGCGATCGTGCCCCCGTAGCGGAACTCGATGTCGGTGGCGGTGACTGCAGGCATGGTCGACAGCATACGGCTGTCGACCATGCGAGACAGCTTGGAACCCATATGTCGGTGTCGATTCCCCGCATCCTCGCTTCCTGGTGCCCGGTATCTGATATCTTCCTCCCATGGAGCTATATGCACGGGTCAACATTCTCGATGGGAGGGCTGTGCGGCTTCCGTACGGCGATATCCATGATGTGATCGCACTCGACGACGACCCGGTGAACCGCGCAAGAGGCTGGATCTCGAAAGGCGCCGACCGTCTGCACATCGTTGACCTCGATGCAGCGGCCTACGGCGACTACAAGAACCGCAAGCTCATCGGGGACATCATCAGAGCTGTCGATGTCCCCGTCCAGGTCGGGGGAGGAATCCGATCACAGGCCGAGGTCGATCGGGTGTTGGGCATGGGGGCATGGCGCGTCGTGATCGGGACCCTTGCGATCATTGATCAGGTTCTGTTCTGGGAACTCAACCGGCAACACCCGCATCGCATCATGGTATCGCTGGATGTTCGCCCTGATCTCGAGATCTCGATCAAGGGCTGGACAGAGCAGACAGGTGAGTATCTCGAAGAGACTCTCATCAACCTGTCTTCGGGTGGGGCTGCCGGGTTCATGATCTCTGAGGTTGGTCGGGATGCGCTCGTCGAACCGCCGAACTTCGAGGCGTTGAAGATGGCGGTCGCCCTTGTTGATGAGCCGGTAATCGCCGCAGGTGGCGTGCGTGACCTCGATGACATCGCGACGCTGGTCAACCTCACCGAGAACGGGCACAAGCTCGCAGGACTCGTCGTGGGGCGCGAGGTAACCGCCGGCCGCTTCACCGTTGAAGAAGCTGCCGAAGCGTTCGCTACTGCCGGGCATGTACAAGGTCCCTGGACACGCGCTGAGCTCGACTCCGCGTTGGCCAGGTATCGCGACGCTGTTGCGGATCCCACCGATGCGGATGCGGCGACGGTGTTCGTGGATTGGCTTGGCGCAGGTGGGACAGAAGCACCGGGCTGATGTCTGTTGTGCGGTCATCGTTCAAGCGGATGTGGCCGAACGAGGGGTCACTAGATTCAATGGAGAGGTGATGTCATGAAGTCGTTCTTCAAACTCATATTCGTGCTTCTGCTCGTTGCAGTCGTGGCTGGTGTTGTCGCATCGATCGCATCGAAGAAGAAACTCGAGTCGATGTCCGATGACGAGATCAGGGAGTACCTGGGTGCCAAACTCGCTGGGAAGGTTGGTGATGATCAGCTCGCGACGATCCAGGACGCTGTCATCTCTGGCGTTCGAGGCAAGAAACCTGAGGTCGACCACTACATCGAGGATGTCGACGAGGCCATGGATGAACTCGCAGATGTGGCCGAAGAAGCTGCGGAACAACAAGCCGAAGAAGCCGAAGCAGCTACGGAGTAGCCGCAGTCCCCGCTACGAGGCCGATGCTACGGAGGGTTGGATGCCATCTGTGCTCCTGGCTCTATCGAGAGTGAACATAGCGAGGGCTATCCAGACGGCGACGAAACCCAACAGCTCTATGCCGGTCATTGACTCCTTGAAGACAACCACGCCGACAAGTAGCTGGATTGTCGGTGCGAGGTACTGAAGGAACCCGAGCATCGAAAGGGGAATCCTCTTCGCCGCGGTACCGAACAAGAGGAGCGGGATGACCGTCACGAGCCCCGCAGCGATGAAGAACGCAGACACGCCCGGCGACGATCCAAACGTGTCGCCTGTCGGGTCTGTGATGAGCAGCAATGCTGCGAGGGCCGGAACGAACAGGACCGCGGTTTCGCCGAACAGCGAAACCAGTGGTGGCGGCGTGACATCTCGCTTCTTGAGCAGTCCATAGAACCCGAAGGAGAACGCGAGAGCGAGCGAAATCCAAGGCGGAACCCCAGCCAGCACACCCATCGCCGTGACCCCGAACGCAGCGATCCCTACGGCAACCCACTGAAGTGTGCGCAGTTTCTCCTTGAGGATGACGACTCCAAGCATCACAGACACGAGCGGATTGATGAAGTAACCAAGCGATGCTTCAACGATGTGACCGTTCGTGACCGCCCAGATGAAGACTCCCCAGTTCACGGTCAAGAGCGTCGCAGCGACGACCGTGACGAGCCTTGGCTTCCAGGTGGCATACCCGCCGATGAATGTCGGCCACTGTCGGCGGAGTGTGACGATGAGTGCCAGGATCGGTACAGACCAGACGATCCGATGCGTTAGCAATGACAAGGCATCAGTCGATGTGAGGTTCCAGAACAGCGGGGTGAGACCCCAGAAGATGTACGCCGCCAGCCCTGACCAGATCCCGCGTCTGTATTCCACGGTTCCTTCCCGGAAGACGAATCCATGAGGGTACAGCGCCACCGCCAACCGCCAACAGCGAATTGCGAACCGCGTTTCTGTCTCTCGGATGGGATACGGTTCGGACATGTCCACAAGATTCAATCCTCAACCGATCGCTCGAGGACCTCGGCGCAGGCATCAGGCCCGTGTTCAGAAGTTCTCGGCTGATCCGGTACTTCTTGCGTATCTCGATGGACTTGCGATTTCGGATTCCGAGGTGCCCCCCGTCGTTGATGCAGTCTGCCTGGCCATGGGCGTGGAATCGCCTCGACTGCGTTTCCACGCCCGTCGTTCCCCCTACACCGGCGCAACCGAGCAGCCGAGATGGTGGCTCATCGACTTGTATGGTGAGGACCGGATCAGGAGCATCGAGCGGGACGGCAACCGGACTCTTCCTCAGCATGGTGCGATCAGGCTCGGACGGACGACCACCCTCATGACCGTTGCTCATGAGCTTGGTCATCACCTTGTGTTCGTTCTGGACCCGTTGGCCACGCCGGCACACGGAAGACGTTGGGTTCATCGATTCGATCAGGCAGCCAAGAAAATTCGAGCATTGATCTGATTCATTGCTATTTCGCTTGTATAGGGGGTGTTCCTTTGCCTACGCTGCGTGCGCGAGGAAAGGAAGACCTAGGCACTATGGACGGATAACCACGGCTGTCGGTTCTGTTCTGGCGCTCATCGGACTCTTGTTGACGTCCGCGAGTTCTGCCGGAGCGGACCTTCTCCCAACCCTGAGCGCAATACCGGATTCACCGTTCCCCGATGGATTCGATCGAGTGTTCACAGCGTTGTGGGACGAGAGCGCCGCCGGCGCTGGCATCTTCGTCATCGCGTTGGTCGCGGTTTTCGGCCTATCCATGGTTCCGAACATCAAGGATGCCATGTCGCGGATGAACGCACTCATCGTGACCGTACTCGGTGTCGTGATGTTGGCCATCGGTGCCATTGCCACATTCGGTGCCCAGGACGATGCTGACACGCTCGAGGCAGGCTTCGCCCAGGCAGCCGCCGGTGGATTGATCCCTGAGGCCTTCACGGTTTCGATCAGTTTCGGCTGGTACCTGCTTGTAGCTGGCGGTGTGCTGGCAGCCATCGGTGGGGTCTTGCAGCTCATTGCGCGCTCGGACGAGAACGCGCTCAGCGACTGAGAACCAGACTGCAGCACTCTGATCTCTGATCTCAGCGCACCTACATCGGATGCTCGACCCGAAAGACGGGGTAGCGTTCGACAACGCGCGTGAAGTCGATGATCGTTGGGTGCTGAGCGAGGTCGAAGAACTCGGCGACGTACTTCTCGTTCTCGTGGTAGTACCTCGCGAGAGCCCTGCCAGCCTCTTCACCGTGAACTTCGACAGCCTTCACCCTGCTTGTCGCACGACCACGGACGAGTGTGGCCCGGTCTGACGCACGGAGGTTCAATACCCAATTCACTGCTCCGTACGGTGCTACGAGATAGTCGGTCTCGTCGATCGTCACCGGCGTGACCATCGTGTGCCGACGTTCGCCCGACTTTCTCCCCTTCGTTGTGAGGCGCCATGCTGGCCCCCTGTCTGCCTTCGCCATGATCGCAGCGAATCGATTGATCAGTCTCCGACGTGCTGTGAATTCGTACTTCTTCACCACGGTGCGACCCTACACATCTATTCCCATCTGCTACCAGACCTCGACACGGTCGTCTTCAGCTCTCATCGATGGAGCATCATCGGGAATGTCGAACGCTTCGGCGAACGACTCGAGGTTGCTGAGAGGCCCGGTACATCGAAAGTGGCTCGGTGAATGTGGATCTGAATTCACGAGAAGCCGTAGGTATTCGTGCGTGTAGTTCTGGCGCCACGCTCGAGCGTACGCCAGGTAGAAACGTTGCCCAGGTGACAACCCGCATATTTCCGTGGCGTCCCTGTCGTCACGCGCCGACAACATGGCGGCGTACGCTATCTTCAGTCCGCCGAGGTCAGCGATGTTCTCACCGAGGGTGAGTTCACCGTTCACATTGAGCCCGTCCTGGACCTCAAACGAATTGAACTGATCGACGATCACCTGAGCTCTGATCTCGAACTCGGCTCGATCGTCGTCAGTCCACCAATTTCTCATCTGGCCCGATGCATCGAATTTGCTGCCCTGATCGTCGAAACCATGCGTGATCTCATGGCCGATGACCGATCCGATCGCTCCATAGTTGACGGGATCGTCTGCATCCTCTGTGAAGAAGGGGGGCTGCAGCATGCCTGCTGGAAACACGATCTCATTCCGCAGCGGGTGGTAGTAGGCATTCACGACGTGAGGGGCCATGCTCCATTCGTGTGGATCGACTGGCTGGCCGAGCTTGGCGATCTGTCGATCGAATTCGAACCGATTCGCAGCGATGCGATTGCTCATCCATTCGTCCGGACGGATCTCGAGGCCGGTGTAGTCCAGCCACTCATCGGGATAGCCGATCTTGTAGCCGAACCCTTCGAGCTTGGAGAGGGCCTCGCTCCGCGTCGCTTCGCCCATCCAGGGCAGGGTCTCGAGTCGGTCGCGCATTGCGACGAGGAGATGATCGACAAGCTCCTCCATTCGCCGTTTCGCATCGGGTGTGAAGTTCTCGGCAACGTACAGCTCGGAGATCAGTTGGCCTATGTCTTCACTTCCTGCCGCGAGAATCCGTTTCCATCGGTCCTTCTGTTTCTGTTGGCCGCCCAGGGTCCTTCCATAGAACTCGAATGCCTCTTCCTCGAGGGTTTCTGGCAGCGCCGACGCGGTAGCACGGATGAGGTGCCATGTGAAGTATGCCTTCCAGTCGGCAAGCGGCGTCTCTTCGAGCATTGTGTTGAGCACTGGGTACAGACCCACGTTGTCGAGATTGATCATGGGCTCGTTTCCCGCACCGATGCTCGAGAGGTAGACCCCGAGGTTGAAGCCCGGCATGAGACGGCTCACGGCCGTGGTGTCGCGCTTGTTCGTGATGAGGTCGACATCGCGCATCTGGACGTTTGTGTATGACGCATCCGCAATTGCACGCTCGATTCCGAGAACCTGCTCAACGGATATCTTGCCCGCATCAAGACCTGCAAGATCGAACATGTTCTCGATGTGGGTCCGGTACGCCGAAAGTAGCTCCCGAGATTGCTCATCCTCCCTGAGGTAGTAGTCCCTGTCGGGTAGACCGAGTCCGCCCTGGCCGATGTAGACGAGATTCATCGTCGGGTCATCGAAGTCGGGCAGGACCCCGATTGTGAAGAGAACACCCACCCCTATCCGATGAAAGTCGACCACGAGATCCCTGACATCGTCGATCGACTCGAGCCCCTCGATGCGATCCAGCCACGGCTCTATCGGGGAGAGGCCATTGGCTTCGATTTGGTCGGTGTTCATGCCTGATCGGTAGTACGCACCGACTTTGCCTTCGACGGAGTCGTCGAAACTGTCTGGACGAGCCGCGGCCTCGAGAAGATCGCAAAGGATTGCCTCGTTTCGGACGTGTACCTCGTGCGCGGAGCCCCATGCGCCGTATTCGGGAGGTACCGGATTGGATTCGAGCCACCCGCCATTTGCAAATTGGTAGAAATCGTCGCTCGGTGCAACGGATGGATCGCTGTCTGCTGCATCGAATACGGGATCATCGGATGAGATCTGGATCACGGTGTCTCCTTGGATGGCGGTGTGTCATCGAGACTAACGCAGGTGCAAACCGCCAACCGCCGCGTGCGAGCCAAAGAGGGATTCATCCCATTCGACCCCATTTCGTGAGACCATATCGTGTGGCGAGCATCAGCGATCGGGGGTTGAGGGTGTCGAACGGTAGGCGGTTCATTGTCGTGGTCGCGTTCGTTGGTTTGGTGGTTGCAGCCTGTTCATCCACACCGGGTCCATCGGTCGATTCAACGACATCGGTCACCGAAGGAACAACGACAACACTCGGATCCGTGACAACTACGACGGTTGCTGCGACAACCACGGTGGCGACGTCGTCGACGACGACCACAGCACCGACCACGACCACGACAACCGTGTACTACGCGGCGGCGGTTTCGCTCTACCCGCCCGAGGCCCTTGCATCCGATGGTGCTTCTGGCTCGGGATGCACCCCTGGAGCAGGTCAGCTCCCCGCGGGCGTCTGGTTCGGGCACGTCTCTGCCGGTGCCCCAACGTCGGTGCAGTTCGATCTTGCGTGCTGGTACTTCGGTGACCTGGCGTGGGAGGTCGCTGACACCTATGGCGACACTGCCGAGAACGACTACTACGTCGTCAATCAGAACCCGACGCTGCGCACAGTTCCTGTAGGACCCGGTGCAGTGGTGCATCACATCGATGCGATGTCGCTCGGTCATGACCCGATTCCGTATTCGGATTGGCTACTCGAGCCCGAGGGATATCTGACGTGTCCTTTTGACTTCTGTCCGCTCTGGCTATATGTCAATGATGGAGAAGTGACCGAGATAGTCGAGCAGTACGTGCCCTAGAACAATGCATTACAAAGCGCGCCTACCAGGCGCCTCCACCACCGCCACCACCGCCGCCACCACCACCGCCGGAGAAGCCGCCACCGCCACCACCTGAGGACGGTGGAGTGAAGGCCCCTGACAGCGCTGACTCGAGGCCTGTGAATGCGTTCTCCGTGTGGCCGCCGGTGTACCCGTAGGTTCCGAACCAGTAGATCGAAGATCGATCCTCAAGCTCAGGTGGAGCATGTAGTCGCGCATGTTCAAGTACCTCTTGTGCAACGCCGAATGTGATGGCATAGATGAGGAATCGGTCCCAGAGCTCGAGGCTGATCGCTGGTGCGTCCTCGAGCCGCGAGAAATCAGAGAGGTAGCGCTTGAACGCGTCCCAGCGTGCTGCCTCCAATGCGCCTTTCCTGGTTCGCTTCACTCGCACCCGTCGAAAGCTCACAACCACCACAAGGATGATCGCGCCGATCAACATGCCGACAGCGATGAGGATCGCCATTGCCGTGCCACCCGGACGTCCCTTCAACAGTTGGGGCAGTATGAAGAAGGACCCGAGAACGAGCACAGCTGCCAGGATCACGGTCAGACCCGATGCGAGATTTCCGCGTGTGTCAAGAAGTTTGGCACGCTTGATGGCATCAAGCACGAGGTTGCGGAAGCTCTCGTAGGTTGTCGCGTTCGCTGATGCGTCATCCCGAATGTCTCCACGAAACTGGTGGAGGGGCCGAGGGCCGTCATCGAGGACCCGTTTCACCACGGTGAGGACGGACTGCTCATAGTCCCTGAACCCCGTCGTCTTGTCGGTCAGGTCAAGTTCGAGATCCGATATGGTCTCGTGGCGCATTCCACCCCATGTGGACCGAGTGGTTTGGATCGGTGTGGCGGTGATAGCTCCCTGTCGGATCAGGTCGAACAACGTTGCCGTGAACTCCTTCTCAGACACCCTGCCTTGCGACATGAGCGCACCAACTTCCGCGGGCGGACGGTCTGTCGGGGGAGCATGCTCGTAGTCGAGGTCGTAATCGATCTTCGGTTCCTTACCGTACCTGAGATAGGTCATGAGTCCGAGGCCGAGAGCAAGGGCGATCGCAGCGATGATTCCGATGACGAAGCCGGTGAGCGCCGCCTTTGCCGCAGCTTCATTCTCGGTTGCGAAGAAGGCTTCCTCATCGAGGATCAGCTGGAGACCGTTGCCCGATGCAACCCTTGCGCCACTCGTGGTTGTCAGGACGTCGGTCGCGAACACGGATCGGAGCTCAACCCAGCTCTCCGATGGGATGTTCCTTGCCGTGAGGGCAGGAGAGATCTGATCGTCTCCGAGGGTGGTTGTTCCGTCGATTCCGTATGGATGACCCCAGACATAGACCTCACCCGGCTCGGCACCGCCGGGAAGGTGCATCCTGGCGGTTATCTCGTTTGCTCCGACCGGCCACTGGTCGCCCCATACCTGGAGGTTGACGTCGACAACGTCGTCGTAGGCAGTTGCAACCCCGATCATGGCGTAGGCGATCGTGAACTCGCGTCGCTGGTCCGCCGCGGAGTAGTGCCACACGATCCGCACGTGACCGGGAATCGACGCGACTCCATACGTACCGCGCGGTGAGGAACAGCCGAGTTCTACACAGCCTCCAAGGGAGTAGACGCCACCGGCGTCTGACACCGTGATGTCCCGGATCGACTCTCCTTCCCTGAGCGGGATGTCCCTGTATGCACCTGAGAACGAACCGGAGAAGTCGTATCGGATCCGCTCAGAAACAGAGAGGCTTCCGTCATCCATGACGGTGATGTCAACGTCGACAGAGTCGATCCAGTACGACTTCGCCCCTGCGGGAGACGCCAGTGCAGCGACGAGCAGAGTGGCGAAAAGCAGAATTGCAAAAAGCGGCAGCGCTGCCCTTCGCATGCGTCAGAACTCGACCGTCGGGGCCTCTTGTGCATCTGGGCTTGCGTCATAGAACTCGCGAGCGTCGAACCCGGCGATCCCAGCGATGATGTTGGTGGGAATCTGTTGCACAGTGTTGTTGTAGCTCAGGACCGTGTCGTTGTAGATCTGGCGGGAGATCGCGATCTTGTCCTCTGTGTCCGAGAGTTCGGCCTGGAGACCTTGGAAGTTCTCCGATGCCCTGAGCTCCGGGTAGTCCTCCGCAACGGCGAAGAGTTGTCGCAGGGCTGACGTCAGGAAATTGTCTGCCTGGGCTTGATCTGCCGGCGTGCTTGCAGAGTTGCTTGCGCCGCGCGCCTGGGTCACGCGTTCGAAGGTGTCGCTCTCATGGCTGGCGTACCCCTTGACCGTTTCGACAAGATTTGGGATCAGGTCCAAGCGACGCTGGAGCTGAACGTCAACGTGGCTCCACGCCGTGTCGACCCTGTTCCTCTGCTTGATCAGTTTGTTGTAGATCAGGACTACGAACAGCCCAATGATCAAGACGACGATGATTGCGATTATCCATCCCATGGATCCAGTGTAGACGCCGGACCCCTCCGTTGATCGCCTTCGACCGCATTCCTTGGCAGGAGCGCAGGTATCACGACGAGCGTCGTGATACCTGCGGTGATCATCGCGACCCACATGATCTGGGAAACTTGGAGGTGGATCTTGAGCGGCGAGAGCCACAGGGCGCTCAACGCCACAGCGATGCCAAGCGCATTCGCTGCGATCGGCCTGCCAGCTTTGTCGATGGCTCGGAGCACATACCCGTCCCGTCCGTCTCTGGCGTTGTTGATCGCAGCCACATAGTGGATCGCGTAATCGATTCCCACTCCGATCACG
>QMQC01000001.1 GCA_003648875.1 Actinomycetota bacterium | reverse complement strand
TGGCTTGCATCTCAGCTCGGGCTCGATCTGGTTGAGGTTGCCCCTGATGCTCGTCCTCCGGTTGTGAGGATGATGGACTACGGAAAGTTCAAGTACGACCAGTCCGTCAAGGCAAGGGAAGCCCGAAAGAACCAGACCCGCACGGTCATCAAGGAAGTCCAGTTCCGGCCAAAGATCGGAGCGAGCGACTTCGATGTCAAACGCAAGCGGGTTGTGAAGTTTCTGCGTCAGGGCGACAAGGTCAAATGCACCATGCGGTTCAGGGGCAGAGAGATGGCCCACCCCGAGCTCGGTCGCGACATCCTCAAGCGTCTGTACGACGATGTTTCGGATTACGGCGAGATCGAGACCATGCCGAAGATCGAGGGTCGAAACATGACGATGGTTCTCATGCCAGCCAGGAATGCGCCGACTGACAGTTTTGAGAATGAAGACGACACTACGGACGAGGAATAGCTACCGCTCTCCTCTTCCTCCCAACAGGAGTGAAACGTGCCGAAGATGAAGACACACAAGGGCGCCGCAAAGCGCTTCAAGCGGTCTGGCAGTGGCAAGATCAGGCACGACAAGGCCTGGCGCGGTCACAACCGAAACAAGAAGAGTGCGGCGCGATGGCGTCGCGCCAAAGGTAAATCGAATCTCAGCGGGAAGAATGCCAAGCGCATCGACCGCATGCTGCACCCCTAGGAGGCCCCCATGGCTCGTGTAAAGCGATCTGTGAATGCGCGAAAAAAGCGCAAAAAGGTAATGGATAGGGCTTCCGGATACACGGGAGCCAGGTCACGGAGATACCGCGCTGCTCGTGAGCAGGTAATGCATGCAATGCAGGATTCGTACGACCATCGTCGTGCACGCAAAGGGCAGTTCCGTCGCCTGTGGATCCAGCGTATCAACGCGGCTGCTCGAACCAACGGGACCACGTACTCCCGATTCATGGCCGGTCTCAAGGCGGCTGACGTCGAAGTGGACCGCAAGATGCTCGCCGAGATGGCCGTATCTGATCCCGATGCCTTCAAGGCACTCGTCGACGTGGCTACGGCGGCTACCGTCGAGTAAGCGGATAGTTCACAGTTCACGGTTTCGGAATCGTTCTGACTGTGAACTGAACACTGGAGACGTCTTTCCGGTTCTGACGGTAGACCGTAAACCGTGAACCGTTGACTTCTTCGCGTTCGGCGACCCATCGCCGTACGATGGCTCGATGGAACCCACCATCACGTCGTCCAGCAATCCCCTCGTCAAACGCATCAGGAGGCTCCATCGCGCTCGAGGTCGACGTGAAGCGGGTCTCACGCTCATCGAGGGTCCAAAGGTGTTCGCCCAAATGGTCACCGCAGGCGTGGTGCCTGAAGCGATCATCGCAGAGGCGTCTGATGAGGCAACGATGGAACTGTGCTACTCCCAGGGCTGGGTTCCATCCCTTGTTGCCACAGAGGTCCTCACCGCGGCAGCGGACGCAGTGCATCCACAGTCTCCCGTTGCGGCCATACGGATCCCTAAAGGTCGTGCGATTCGGCATCGTGACTCCCTGATCCTCAACGACATCGCCGACCCGGGCAATGTGGGCACGATGTTCCGCTCCGCGGCGGCCTTCGGGTGGGACGTGTGTGTCTCCGGAGCGACAGCAGATCCATGGAGTCCCAAGGTTCTACGGGCCGGTGCAGGGAGTCATTTCGGCATGCACATCTCCTCTTCGGATGATCCGGTGGCCGACGCCCACACGGCGGGGCTCGAGCTCCTCGCATCCATCGTGTCCGGCGGGGACGATCCCGGCCGTGGGGAACGACGGATCGCTCTGCTCATCGGATCTGAGGCCCATGGGCTCTCCGAGAAGATCACCACGCAGGCGGACAGAAGTGTGACGCTTTCGATGCCAGGCGGAGCAGAGAGCCTCAATGCCGCCGTGGCTGCGTCGATTCTCATGTACCTCCTGGCAGGAGAGAGCTGAGCCGGGACAGATCAGAACCGGTGTCGGTCCGTGGCTACCTTGAGGATCGTTCGGTCAGTGGGACATCCCTCGTCACACCACCTCCAACGTGGTCGTTATCGGAATGGGATGAGCAAGGCTGTCGCGCACAGGGGAAGTGTCCTGGACGTACTGGCAGAGCTCAACCAGTTGCTCCTTTGTTGCGTTGGGGCTCGATACGGTGCCTTTCGCCCTGATCTCGGTGAACCCCGCCCTGGGCCCCTCGAGTCCGAGGAACTGGTGCACATCGATGTCGCCCTCGATCTCATAGTCCATCCGCGAGATCTCGATACCGCGTGCAGCAGCATTGGCAACGTATCCCACGGCGTAACAGAACCCGAGCGCCTGAAGCAGCAACTCGACCGCATTCGGTCCCTTGTTGGCTCCCAACAGGATCGGCGGTTCATCACCGTCGAGCATGAAGGGAGTCGCCCGAGTCATGTCCTCGACACCTGCGTGCCTGAAGTCCTGGATCGTGCCCTTGCTGTGTGTCCCTTCCTCCCAGCTACTCGATGCACGGAAGGTGAACAGGCCCACATTCGGATCGTCCTTGATCGCATCGATCGTACCGACAAGCTGATCGACGTCGATCCCGTTGCGTACGGTTGTCGTCGTATCCATATCAGATCTCCTCTCTACACACAGGATCTCACTCCATTCAGACATCCTGCTTCTCTCGTCCGATGTGCCGTTGTCCTCCGTACAGGTCGGTCGTCTGGTCAACCCAAGAACCTTGAGATTGGTCCATCGAGGCATGTGAACCTCCCAGACGAGTTGAGCGTCCCTCGGGGCTGCGTTTGCCTCCCCGTTCGTTTCCACATGGCAAGGCGTATTCGTTCTGATCACCGAGGTCATGACGTCAGCGGTGGTGTCGGGGTGCTAGCGCCTCATCCGTGCGGACAACGATTCCGCGTCACTCGAGCCAGTGCCGGACGATCATGATCTCGGCGTTGTGCTGACTACCCAATGATTACGGGAGAATCCATCGCGGCAATGGGGTATGCGACTCAAATCCGTGATTCATACAACCCTTGCTCGGGTGCGCTGACAGCCGCGCCGGCTTCTCCGAGCATGCATTCATCCAGCGTCCACCGGCTACCGCCGGTTGCGCACATTCACGTCGGGAGAAGAGCGTGTTTATGGTTCTCCCGACGTACATACCGCGATTTGCGTGCCGGTCTTTTCTGATTCCTGGGGTTCGCACAGATACCGGGAGTACAGCATTGGCAACGACCGCTAACCTGTCCAATCGCATGGACCCACTCGAAGAACTCACGAAGGACGCGCCCGACCGTATCGAATCTGCAACAACCATCGCCGAACTCGACGTGATCGAGGCGGAGGTCGTTGGCCGAAGATCACCGGTAGCAGAGGCGAGGCGAGAACTCGGTCGTATCGAAGACCCAGTCGAGCGGGGGGCAATGGGCAAGGCGATCAACGACATCGCCGTCGACCTCACATCTCGTATCGATGCGAAGCGGGGCGCAATCGAAGTCGAAGAAGTGAACAGCAACCTCGCCGCAGACAGAGTCGATGTGACACTTCGCGGTCGAGTGCCGGACAGGGGAACTCATCACATCATCCAGCAGACGATCGACGAGATCGTGGACATCTTCGTCGGACTTGGATATCAGATGGTGCAAGGCCCTGAAGCAGAGACAGACTTCTACAACTTCACGGCACTCAACATTCCGAAGACCCACCCAACGAGGTACGAAAGCGACACGCTGTACCTCGACTATGGGGAAGGTGACGAAGAGGTGTTGCTCCGCACGCACACGTCACCGATGCAGGCCCGCCACATGGAGGAGCACGAGCCACCTGTCTACATCGTGGTGCCCGGCAAGGTCTTTCGGGCCGACGCAGTCGATGCAACGCATCTGCCGGTCTTCCATCAGATCGAAGGCCTCGCTGTCGATGACGACATCACATTCGCCGACCTGAAGGGAACTCTCGCTGAGTTCACGCGCCAGTTCTTCGGGTCGGACACAAGGGTGAAATTCATACCGCACTATTTCCCATTCACCGAGCCTTCGGCAGAGATGCACGTATACACACAGGGGAAGTGGATCGAACTCATCGGCTGCGGGATGGTGAATCCTGCCGTCTTTGAACACGTTGGGTATGACCCGCAAGCATTGTCAGGCTTTGCGTTCGGTATGGGAGCGGACAGGATGGCAATGGTGCGTCACGGCATCACCGATCTCAGAACGATGATCGACCCCGACGTGCGAACCCTGGAGCAGTACCGATGAAACTCACGCTGTCGTGGCTCAGAGACTTCGTCGACATCCCAACCGATGATCCAAGCGAGATCGCAGAGGCGTTTGAAAGCCTGGGTCACGAAGTCGAGGACTGGCACGCGATCGAGCCGTCGTTCGCTGGTGTCGTCGTCGGTGAAGTACTCGACGTGTCGCCTCACCCGGATGCAGACAAGATCAGGCTCACCAAAGTGGACGTCGGTGACGAGGTCCTCGACATCATCTGTGGAGCATGGAACTTCGAGGCTGGCGCCATCGTGCCGGTTGCGGTGCCCGGTGCCACACTTGCAGGCGGCTTCGAGATCACGCGTCGGGAGATCCGCGGTGTCACGTCCAACGGCATGATCTGCTCGGAGATCGAGCTCGAGCTTGGTGAAGAGGCTGATGGCATCATGGTGCTCAACGACGACTATCCCCATGCGGTCGACATGGTGGGTGAGCCATTCGGAGATGTCATCGGTATGCCGGACGTGTACTACGAGATCGAGATCACGCCGGACAGGCCGGACTGCTTGTCCGTCTACGGTCTCGCCAGAGATCTGGCGGCGTTCTATCGGATCCCGCTCGCGGAACACGGCATCACCGTTGAAGAATCGGGCGAACCCTCAGCCGTGTCTGTCATCATTGACGACTCGGAGGCCTGCCCACGCTTCGCCGGTCGCCAGGTGCGGAACATCACCGTGCGTACCTCACCGCACTGGCTGCGTTTGCGTCTCATCCGGGCCGGTGTGCGACCGATCTCGAACGTGGTCGACGCATCGAACTATGCCATGATCGAGTTCGGTCATCCCACACATGCATTCGACGTGGATCGGCTGGGTGACGGAATCGTGGTCCGCATGGCCAAGGAGGGCGAGACGATCGTCACGCTCGATGACCAGGAAAGGACCTTGGCTGCGTCTGACATCGTCGTGGCCAATGGAAGCGAGAGTGTCGCGATCGGCGGTGTGATGGGTGGTGCTGCGACGGAGGTGCATGACGCGACGACCGATGTCTTCATCGAAGCGGCCTATTGGAATCCACCCAGCATTCTCATGACATCGAAGCGGCTCGGCCTCCGTTCGGAAGCATCAGCCCGATTCGAGCGTGGCGCTGATCCGTCGTTTTGTCACCTCGGTGCCGACAGGGTGGCCCAGCTACTCACCGAGATCGCCGGTGGCTCACCTGCGCCTTCTCCGGTTGACGTCGATCCGGGGGGGATCATCCCCTGGACGGTTGAGTACCCATTGTCCGAAACTGAACGCATACTCGGTATGGCACTCGACAGTGAGACCACTGCCGATCTGCTCACACGACTCACATTCGGCGTATCGGGGACCGATCCCCTCACTGTCACCGTGCCGACGCGCCGTCCCGACGTGCGTGTTCCGGCTGATCTCGTTGAGGAGATAGCCCGGCTCTACGGCTTCGACCGGATCCCCGACACCGTTCCGCAGGGGCCCGGAGGCGGGTTGTCCTATCGTGAGCGAAGGCTTCGCCTCGTCCGCGAGATCATGGTCGGGGCCGGGTTCCACCAGCTGATCAACTTCTCGTTCATCGGGAGCGCCGACCTCGATCGACTTGGTCTCGCTGACGGGCACCCGGCACGAGCGAGCATCAGCCTCGCGAATCCGTTGAACGACACCGAAGAGATCATGCGCACAACGCTGCTTCCGGGCATGCTCAAGGCAGCGTCGCGTGGCATCGCCCGGAAGAACGAGACTGCGAGACTCTACGAGATCGGGAAGGTGTTCCTCCCGGGTGCGGGCAAACTGCCCGAACAACCAGACAGGCTTGCCTATGTGATGGCGGGGGAGAGGAGCGGTGATTGGATTGCGGCAGGGCGCGGCTTTGATCTGTACGACGGGACGGGCGTGTGGTCCCTGCTGGCCGACAAACTCGGACTGCACAATACGGAGTTGCGCCAGGCCTCCGTTGCACCGTTTCATCCCGGTAGATGCGCCGAGATCATGCTCGACGATGCAGTCATCGGTGCCGTAGGAGAGATCCATCCGGTTGTTTCGAAGGAATTTGGGCTGTCGGGACGGGTGGTAGCTGCTGAGATGGATCTCGATGAAATGCTCCTCGAGCGACCCCCGTGGCAGTATGAACTGCCGAGCGTGTTTCCCCCCGTTGTCTTCGACCTCGCCTTCGCTCTTGATCACGACGTTACGGCTTCCTCCTTGATCGCCGCCGTGCGTGAAGGCGCGTCGGGGCTGCTCGAGGCTGTTGACGTGTTCGACGTCTTCACAGGTGGTTCCATCGGTGAGGGAAGAAAGTCGATAGCCGTGAGAATCCGCCTCAGGGCCACAGATCGAACGCTTACCGATGAAGAAGTCGTTCCTGTACGCAAGGCGATCGCCGATCGCGTCGCCGAGGTCACTGGCGGAGAGCTGCGGGGTATGGCCTGAAAGGCGCCATGGATCTGAGTTTTCTCGCAGAGGATTCTCCGAGTGCGGCCATTGGGTTGCTCGGGGCGGTGATCACGAGCGTCGTGGACGGCGAAACCGTGTCCCTTCGCCTCAACGAGGTTGAAGCGTATCTCGGACGAGACGACCCCGCCAGCCATGCGTACCGATCTCGAACGGCACGGAACGACCCGATGTACGGTCCGGCAGGGACCGTCTATGTCTACCGCTCATACGGAATCCACTGGTGCATGAATCTCGTCACGGCTCGAGTAGACGAACCACAGGCTGTGCTGCTGCGTGGAGGCAGTGTGGTCGAGGGCACCAATACGGTCATCGAACGCAGGGGAAGGCCTGATCATTTGGCGGATGGTCCGGGGAAGCTGACCCAGGCCCTCGGGGTCACGGGATCGGACTCAGGGTCGATGCTCGGCGCAGGTCGCGTTTCCATCACCTGCCTGCCTGTCTCTGAGCCCGCCTACACGATCACGCCAAGGATCGGGATCAGCGCCGGAGTCGATGCACTGTTGCGTTTCGTCGCCGTCGACCGGTAGTGCAACGAATGGTTGGCATGACATCGCTAGCCTCCCAGCACATATGAAGCCCCCACGAGAGCAGTTCGAGCACATCACAAGGACCGTCGATGTTGCCCTTCCGGAAGGCGAACTCATGCGCCAGCTCGAGCGCGAGGCGCCGCTGCGTGTGAAGCTCGGGGTCGATCCCACAGCTCCAGATGTCACGTTGGGATGGGCGGTCGTGTTCGATCTGCTCCGCCGCTTCCAAGAGATGGGTCACATTGCAGTGCTCATCCTCGGCGACTTCACTGCCCGGGTCGGCGATCCCTCGGAGAAGAGCTCAACCCGTAAGAGATTGTCCCCAGACGAAGTAGATGCATACGTCGACGCATGTCTTCCCACCATGGTGTCGCTTCTCATGAAGGAAAGGCTCGAGATTCGACGCAACAGCGAATGGCTCGCCCCGATGGGCATGGCAGACGTACTCGAACTCACGGCAAAGGTCACGGTTGCGCGGCTGATGGACCGCGAGGATTTCTCGAGCAGATGGAGAGCAAACGAATCGATCTCGCTCATCGAGTTGATGTACCCGATCCTTCAGGGAACGGATTCCGTTGCAGTCAAAGCAGACGTTGAAATAGGAGGGAATGATCAGCTCCTGAACTTGCTCATGGGACGAGACCTGCAGGAGCGGGCAGGACAGAGGCCACAATCAGTCGCAACCGTTCCACTGCTCGTCGGGACGGATGGCACGAAGAAGATGTCCCAATCCCTCGGCAACTACATCTCTGTTCGTGCCGATATGAACGAGATGTTCGGCAAGACGATGTCGATCCCCGATGAGCTCATGCCTGACTGGTTCCGACTCGCGGCAGGCGCGAATGCCGATGAGATTGCAGAGATCGTTGACAGCCTCGAGAGCGGCACTGCCCACCCGGGGGAGCTGAAGCGTGATCTCGCCAGAAGGGTTGTCGACAAGTACCACGGCAGGGGGAGTGGGGGAGAGGCTGAAGCAGCCTTCGACCTCCTCTTCAGGGAGAAGCAGGTCCCCGTTGATGTGCCGAATGTTGCTCTCCCGACTGATGATCCGGTGTGGTTGCCCAAAGCGCTTGCCGATGCCGACCTGGTCGTATCCAACGGTGAAGCGAGACGGCTGATCAAGCAAGGTGCCGTCAAGATCGACGGCCGTCGAGTCGATGACGAATCCATCAGTCGATCCGAGCTTGTCGGCTCAACGATTCAGGTCGGCAAACGTCGCTTCGTCAGGTTCATCGATTCCTAGTGGTGTGCCGCCTCCCAACCGTAGGGGGCAAGAGCCAAGTATGAGCCCGGGTACAGGCCCGAGCGGTCCAAGAACACATGTCAGCGATAGAGGTTCGTGGCTGGTGTGTTGCGCACCGCTAGATTGCTTGCCATGACCGACAAGCTCAGAGAGATCGAGGCCGACTGGCTGAACCCCGCGACGATTCGTGGAGCGGCATTCATTCTCGGTGGGTTGTTCATTCTCATGGTTCCGGAGGCATCCGCACGGCTGCTCGCACTTGCCCTGGCAGCCGCGTTGGTTGTCATGGGCGGAGCCGACATTTGGAGCGCAGCTCGTATCAGGCCAATCGTCTGGACGACGGTAGGTCTCGGGCTCATCTCTGTTCTTGCAGGAGCCGGAATCGTCCTCCTACCGGATCTGGCGTTCGACGTGCTCATACAAATATTCGCCATCATCCTCGGGATACGAGGTGTGATGGTTGTCATCCGCGCCCTCCAGTCGAGGTCCACCTCGGGTGCCTGGACGTTCAATCTTGTGCGCGGCGGGCTCTCAGTTGCCGCAGCTGTGGTCATCTTCGTGATTCCTGACGCCGTTGAGACCGCGCTGATGCTCACGATTGCTGCAACGGCACTCGTATCAGGAGGGATCATGATCAGCTACGGGTTGACCAGCAGTGACGCTGATCGCCTGGGAGCTGTCGAGCTCGGAGGCTTCATCAAGCGTTGGCTGGGTGAGCGTGACGTTGGTGAAGAGATGCGTGTCGAAGTGATCGACAACCTTTACTTCGAGGCCCCCGATTCGTCGCAGAAGCAGACCGGATACTGGGTATTGCTGGTGCTCTCGACGACGATCGCCACGCTGGCGATCCTTGCGGACTCGACGGCGGTCGTCATTGGTGCGATGCTCGTCGCTCCGTTGATGACGCCGATTCTCGGAGTGAGCGCTGGCATTGTCAACGGTTGGATGTCGCGCGTGTCCCGCGCATTCGCAACGGTCGTCGGAGGTGTTGCCGTCTCGATCCTCACGGCTTGGATCGTTGCATCATGGGCACCGCACTTCGTTCCAATAGCAACGAACACACAAGTGATCTCGAGAGTGTCCCCGACGCTTCTGGACATGATGATCGCGGTAGCAGCCGGAGCGGCCGGGGCATATGCAACAGTGGACAAACGCGTCTCGTCCTCGATCACAGGGGTCGCGATTGCGGTGGCTCTCGTTCCACCGCTCGGAGTTGTCGGCGTGACGCTCACGGTTGGGAACTACGGAGACGCTGGCGGGGCATTCGTCCTGTTCCTGACGAACCTCGTGTCGATCATCCTTGCTGCCTCCCTCGTGTTCGTCCTGACGGGCTTCGCCCTGGTCACGAAGCTCCAGGAGAACAGGGAGAAGATGAAGACGGTCATCATCACGGTGCTTCTTGGAGCCTTGATCATCATGGTGCCGCTTGCATTCACGTCCGAGGGCATCCTCACATCGGCATCGAGGCAGTCGAGGGCTCAGGCGGTGGCCGAAGAGTGGCTTGGTGATCAGGAGAATCTCCGCCTCAACAGGGTGGAGGTGAATGGCGAGGAAGTGGACATTGTCATCACCGGAGAAGGCGAGATCCCTTCGGTGTCCAGTTTGAACAAGGAGCTTTCGGAATCTTTCGGCACCGCAACGGTCGCGGTGGTTGAGTACTTCCCTTCCCTGCGTTTGACTGCCGAGAACCAGCCGTGACAAGACGCGACATGGCTTCGTATCATTGAAGCATGCCTACAACGACCACTCTCCATGTCACGCTGTCGGGCGATGTCTTCCTCAAATCCCAACGCACCCAGAGGCGGCTGATCAAACGCGTGCGTGCGAACCTCGACCACGCGCTCGGAATGGCAGGATATCGGGGACAAACCAAGAGGGTTGGTTCCCATAGATTTGAGCTCAACCCCTCGGATTCGGTTGTCGATGCAGTCCGGTCGGCTGCTCTCTCGGTGTTCGGCCTCTCATCCGTGGATACGGTTCGTCACATCGCGTTCGATGACATCGAGGATCTGGCGAAGAGCGTCGCGCAGATCACTTCCGGCCAGGTGGACGGGCATACCTTCGCAGCAAGGGTCAAGCGTCGCGGAACCCACGAGTGGAACTCAATGGACCTTGCTCGTCTCATCGGTGCAGAGCTCTACTCCCAGTCAGCTGGTGTCGATCTCACGAATCCCGAAGTCGAGGTTCATGTCACAGTGCTCGATCAACGAGCGTTCCTTGTGATCGATCATCAAAAGGCTGCAGGGGGGCTACCGCTCGGCACCCAGGACCGCGTACTCTGTCTGGTCTCTGGTGGATTCGACTCCGTCGTGGCGGCGTGGATGTTGATGTCAAGAGGGTGCCCTGTCGACTTTGTCCATTTCGACCTGAACTGTGCTCAATCTGACCATGCGATTGCTGTCGCTCGAGAACTGTGGACACAGTGGGGCCATGGGACTGAGCCTGTTGTTCACGTTGTCGAATTCCAACCGGTCAAGGACGCTCTGTTCGAGCATGTAGATCCGAGAATGCGCCAGGTCAGCCTCAAGGTGATGATGGCGCGCGCAGCGAGCGAGATCGCTCAGGGTGCCGGGATCACGGCTCTCTTGACAGGAGATGCTCTCGGCCAGGTCTCCAGCCAAACACTGCCGCACCTCGTTGCCGTATCGAAGTCTGTCGAAACACCGATTCTGCGGCCGCTTCTCGGTCTCCCAAAGGAGTCGATCATCGACCTCGCCCGCATGGTCGGCACCGCAGAGTTGTCTGCCCGTGCGCAGGAAGTGTGCGATCTCTCCGGAGGAGGGCTTGTGGCCACCGCTGCGTCTGAGGTAGAGATAGCCGAAACCGTTGACAGGATCCCTGATGAGGTGCTCGCCGACGTTGTGGCCACTCGGAAGGTATTCGATCTCAGGGACTGGACCCCCGGCCAGTTCTAGCGGCTTGGTGCAAAGGGCACTAGCGATACATCGTTGTGACGATGCGGGCGAAATCTGCATCACCCAGGATCCCACGCTCATTCATGTCGGCGAGTCTTGCGATGTCATCTGAGTCGGAGGGACCTACCTGTCGCGCCGAAGCAACGTTGTAGGTCTCTTCGTGGCTCGGACGAAGTGCGAAGTACAGGATCACACCGATGATCGGCAGGAAGATGATCGCGATCGCCCAAAGAACCTTTGCCAACCCCGGATGACTCGAGGCGAAGAGATCAACAAGCGCAAAGCCCCACAGGAGGATGAGGGGAATCCAGATCACAAGCGTCCAGAAGACGTCCCAGAAATCCATGAGTGTTCCTTCGTCGTGCTTGGGAAGTGTAGCTTCGCGTGTTCTCGTTGGCTGTAGCATGGGTGCCGGCGAAGAATGGAAGGAACGAGATGCGAATTCGGGCGATGGCGATCACCGTAGCGGGTGTTCTGTTGCTTGCATCATGTGGTCTCGGCGATGGCGATGGCACCCTTCCCTCCCTGCCTGAGGGAGGCATCACCACTACGGCAGCTCCGGACGCACCCGACACAACCGACGCACCAGATACCACCGAGGCACCGCCCCCGTCAGACGCACCCGACTCCACGGTGCCGGCTGAAGAGGACACAGAAGCAACCACACCATGGTGGCTCCTGCTGGTCGTGCTGGGTGCGTTCCTCATTCTCATCATTGCGTTCGTCTCGAGAGGGTCGAAGAAGAAGATCGTTGTTGCCCAGCCTCCCACGAGTTGGAAGGAGTACGCACGCAAGGGCTACTCCGACGCTCGGTGGCTCTTTGACGCCATGTCCGAGGATCTCGCGATCTGGCGAGGCAATGCAACGTTTGATGGCAAGTCAGCTGTCGGAGCCACTGCAGGGACTGCCCTTGCGGAGACCTGGAAGCAACTCGACGACCGAATCGGCAAGGCGAGTGACAGTCTCTATGCATTGGAAGCCGGTGCACCCGACCAGAGGACAGCCCAGCAAGCAAGTGCCACGATTGCATCAATGCGGTCCCTGAGGCGGTCTGTGGACGATCGTGCAGAGGCTCGGATGAACTATCGCACGGTTGAAGCCCGCTCTGATGCCGGTCAGGCCGCTCTCCAGGATGCAAGGGAGCGCGAAGTGAGATCGTCACGGAACCTTGCAGAGGCTCGCAGCGCCTATGGAACCGCCCTGACGAACCTGTCGACGTTGTTGTAGGAAGTTTTCGGTTTACGGTCCGCGGTTCACGGTCAGAACCTTCCGTAGGCCGAAAACCGTGAACCGAAAACTTTGAACTTCTTCCCTCACACGTTCCCGCCCGTGAGAATGACACCGACGCGTCTTCCCGCAAAGAGGGGGATGTGGCGCATGAGCGCGGCTATAGCCGTTGCACCCGAAGGTTCCACGACGAGCTTCGTGCGTTGAGCCAGGGTTTGCATCGCATCGATGATCTCCTTCTCTGTGACGGTTACCACGGTTCGATTGGCGCCGTGAAGGATGGCAAAGGGGATCGCGCCGATGCCGACCAACAAGCCATCTCCCACGCTGATGGCTCCGGTTGCTGGATATCTGACTCCATCACGAAGAGATCGAAACGAATCGTCTACGACTTCGGGCTCGGCTCCAATCACGTCGATACCGATCTCAGTGGCAACGATCGAAGCGCCAGCGAGGAGACCACCGCCGCCGATCGGGGCGAGTATGACATCGAGGTCAGGAATCTCATCAACCAGCTCAAGAGTTGCCGTTGCCTGTCCGGCGATGACAACAGGGTCATCGAAGGGATGCACCTCCGTGAAGCCGTGGTCGGCGATCAGACGTGAGACCGTTGGAGCTCGCTCCGATTGCTGGCAGAACACCACGCTTGCGCCGTATCCCCTCACAGCATCTACCTTCACGTCCGGAGCGTGCTCGGGCATGACCACAGTGGCAGCGATCTTTCGGATCGAGCACGCATAGGCGACGGCCTGTCCATGGTTGCCGGATGAGTGGGTGACGACACCTCTCCCAGCGGCATCCTCACTGAGGGAGAGGACAGCGTTCGTGGCTCCCCGTGCCTTGAAAGCCCCGACCTTCTGAAGGTTCTCCGCCTTGAGAAACACGGTCGAACCGGTGTAGGTGTCGAGATACCGGGATGTGAACACAGGCGTCCTGTGCGTGAAGGACTCGATTCGGCCTGCGGCAGCCCGGACGTCCTCCATGGATGGGTGTGTGGTCACGAAACATCCTCCGAGATGCCAGCCCTCACCGGTGCGGTCGATTCGAAGTATGCCCACAACGCCCCAGCCGAGAGAACATGCCACGCAGCATGACCTTGGAACAGCGACGATGAGTCGCACAACGGACCGCCGGTCCTTCCGGCGATGAACAATGCCACTGCAATGACAACTGCCGTCACGGCCGCCCTCCACCAGCGTTTGCGGATCGCACCGGTCCTATGACCGAGTACATCGCTTGCGATGAGCAGCATCAAGGACGCGCCTGCGAGAACGTTGGTGCTCGACGGCCACACAGCAAGCACGATGGCTGTCAAGGCGGCCGCAGAAAGGAACACAGCCCATTGCACACCGCGCGCCCATCCAACGATCCCACTGATGGTTATGACCGCAATGAAGAGCACCGTGAGTACGAACGTCACATCGTGAACGAAACGACTGGCCGGTCCCTGGGGCCCGTGGAAGAGCACGCTGCCGACGCCGGTGGCGACGAGCAGGAACCCGAACACCAGCCGATTCGACCGCTCTTCGTCCTCGGATCGAGTAATCGAGTACAGGACGATCCCACCGACCACGACATAGGCAAGGCTCGACACAGCGTTCACAGGCTGGGCGAGAAGCCCGTTGCTGATGGTCTCGCAGTCTGATTCGCCGATCGTTGCGGTCATCTGGGCCAACACCCGGTAGACGGTAGCTCAAGATCCCGGGACAGGACGAAACGATGGGCAGCGGTCGACCGCGGATGTCCTAAAGAGGTGGCGGCCCGATGCCGATTGACACTCAGGGTACGCTCTTGACCACGTCGCACGTTCATCGCTGGTGAATTCGGAGACGGGTTGGAGGGTGATCATAAGAGAGGTCACCGATGCAGTCACTGACAGATCAGATTCGGAGCAAGGAATTCACCCGCAGCCGCAAGGGTTTCGATCCGGACGAGGTGGCGCGGTTTCTCGACAGGATCGCCGATGAGGTAACCGAGCTCGAGGCCAATCTGAGACGTGAAGGCGTGCGAGCGAACGCACTGGAACGCAAGATCCAGGCTCCCCTCGATGCCGAGGGCAACGTCGAAGCTGCCTTCCTTGCGGCCGCAGAGTCGAAGCAGCAGCTTCTCGACGAGGCCCAGGATCGAGCACAACAGCTGATCGCGGATGCGAGATCCGAGGCAGGTCGGCTGGTTGAAGTGCCCAAGAAGGAAGCGCAAAGAGCCCAGGAGGAGAGTACCGCAGTCCTCCTGCAGGCCAAGGAGCGGCTCGAAAGCGCCACGAGAGAGGCGTCGTCCATCGAGGAGCGAGCCAAGGCAGAATCAACCCAGCTCGAGGCTGAAGCAGCAGAACGCGGTCGTAGAGCAGGGGAGGAGGCCGATCGCCGAGCTCGGGAGACGATCGACGCCGCTCGCCACGAGGCTGCGATCCGTATCGCCGCAGCGCAGCGGGAGTCCTCAGACATCAGGTCAACCCTCGAGGCCGAACACACTGACCTCGTCGAGAAGGTGCGCTCTCTACAGGCTGCAGTTGTCGGCATGATCGAGCACGGAGCAGCGAGGTCACCGGCACTCGCGGCAGTATTCGACACGAACGATGTCGAATCAACAGTCGAGGAAGCCTCCTGAAGTCGGTGTCTCATTGCGCGACGCACACCGATCGGACCCATAGGAGCGGTACCAAGGTACGTCTGTAACATTGCAAGGACGACGGAGAGGTTCGATGGTCAGAAGAAAGAGACGCAGCATTGCTGATGTCTCCCGGTACACGGGAACTTCGTCCCGACCGCCCTCGTTCGGAGGCGAATCTGAGGACGATGCGATCACATCCGCTACGACGTTCCTCTTGATTTCGCTGTCGGTCTTCATAGCATTGTCGTTCGCCGCTGTGAACTTCGGGACAAAGAACATCGAGACGAACCTGGAGGAACGGTCGCTGCAGACGCTCGAGGACGCAGGATTTCACGATGTCGACGTCAAAGCCACCGGGGCAACGGTTGTTCTCTCCGGCTCGATCACGACGGAACAATCTGAAGACGACGCCTTCATCGCGGTAGCGGCCCTGACCGGTGTGCGCGCGGTCGAGGGAAAGCTCTGGCCAATCTTCTCCGGTGAACTCGAGGAGATAGTGATCACAGGCGATGCCATCGAGATCGTCTGGGACGGTGAGTCTGCGATCGTCATCGGCAATGTCGCCACCCAGGACCGCAGGACTCTGGTGCATGAGACGTTGATTGATACGTTCCCATCTCTCGACCTCGAGAGACTCACGATTCTCGAGGGACTCGAGGAGGAACCCGGGTGGCTTGGTTCGACCATGGGGCTTCTCAAGAGCATCAGCCCGTTGCTGCCTTCTGGCAGGCTGATCGTCGATCCGAACGGAAGACTGCTGGTGGTCTCTGGGGAAGTCGAGGACAAGGACCTACGGAACGAGCTCAACTCCAGGGTCACCCAGACGGCTGACGAGATCGGCTTCGCCGCAAATCCAGCGATTCGGTTACTCGAGGTCGGGCCTTCCCAGGAGGAGATCGAGGAGTTGCAGGTGAACCTCGACGTGCTCATCGAGGGCAAGGTCGTCGAATTCGAGATCAAGAGCTACGAGTTGACGGAGAAGGGCGAGGAGTTGCTCGATGGGATTCTTGATGCCCTGAAACAGGCGCCGGAGGTTCGCGTGAAGATCAGTGGACACACCGACGATCGTGGCTCGGACGTTGAGAATCAGCAGCTCTCCGAAGATCGAGCCAATGCAGTTCTCGATTATCTCATTGCGAATGGCGAATCGAGGGAACGGTTCGAAGTAATCGGCTACGGTGAGTCCCAGCCAAAGGAGAGCAACTCCACAGAAGAAGGGCGCGCTCGAAACCGTCGAATCGAGTTCACAGCCCTGGAGGGTACGTCGTGACGTATGTAGCAAGCCAGATCGTCGTCTGGATGATTATCGCGACGCTCTTCGGATTTGCCCTTGGCTGGATGCTGAACTCGCGACGCGGGGCCAAGAAGAAGAAGAAATTCAAGAACAGACGGTTCTGATCCACGTAGGAATCCGATTCCGGGTACCTGATGGCGGCGAACGGTCTACGGCCTACGGCCTCCTGCCATAACGGCATCCCGGTAGAGCGCAGTTCGCATCAGAAGGATCGCTACGACGATCACCGCGGTGGATCCACCGATGTAGACGGGTACAACTCCGACCATTCCTGCGAGTGCTCCGCCAATCGCTGCGCCGACGGGGAGACCTGCCCATGCGAATGTGCGCGATGCGGCGATGACCCTGCCCATGTGCTCTCGAGGGGCGAGCTGTTGACGCATGGTCACGAGGGCCACGTTCACCCAGGTGACACCGGTGATCGCGATCCCTGCAGGAATGATGGCAAGCCAATTCCCCATGATCGCGACTGTGAGGAACCCGGAGCCGAGCATTGCCAGGCCGATCACGTACATCGTTCCAAGCGGAATGCGCCTGGCGATCCTACCGGCGAAGGCGACACCGATGGAGCCGATCGCGGCCTGCGCAGCAAAGAACAAAGCGATCTCACGCCCGCGCTCGGCGAGGATGGAACCGTCGGATACGTCCATGCCGAGAACCTCCGTTGCAACAAAGAACACCAGGAGGATCTCGAGAGGTTGAAAGACCAGGTTCGTGACCGTTCCCCCCAAGGTCCCCCACTTCAGCCGATCATCCGCGAAGAGAACCTTCAGTCCTGAACGGATCGCTACGCCAAAGGGCTCATGCTCGGGTGGCGAGACGCGCTTGATGGGTCGCACGAAGGCAAGGAGAGCACCAGACACCACGAAGGTCACCGCATTGAGTCCGAACGCGAGGGCGAATCCACCGGCAAGAGCGATGATGATGCCACCGACGAGAGGTGCGGCGCTGAGTGAGAGTGTTCGCGCGATGCCGAGCTGGGTATTCGCTCTGATGAGATCCTCGTCAAGCAGGGATCGTGTCATGTAGGACTGGAGTCCCGAATCGAAGAGCACTGCCATCGACCCAGTCAGGAACGCGACAGCGAACACGATGTATTCGCTGATCCAGCCTCCATATGATCCGACCGCAAGGAAGAGGAACAGTCCTGCTCGGACCAGGTCGGCACCAATCAGAGTTGCGCCGAGTCTGCGCCTTCGATCGAGGAACACGCCAGCGGCAAGACCGAACAACAGCATGGGGAGGGTCTCGGCCGCCGCCGTGAGACCGAGGTCGAAAGCGTCTCCGGTGAGCGACAGCACGAACAGTGGAAGCGTGAAGAACGCGATGTAGTCGCCGAACAACGATATAGCCTGACCACCGACGAGCGGAATCAGATTTCGTTTCGCTTTCAGGCGCCCTTCGTGGGGCGGAGTCCCCCCCTGTCCAACGGTTTCCACGAAGCGGCATCCTAGCTTGCTGTACCCTTCTATGCCTGCGGGCACGGAGTAACAGCTGGTCCGTTAGCCTGACGGTGTCGATAGTGGGGACCATGGCTCAGCTACAAGACATACCCGGGCTCACAAGCGAGTTCGTTGAACTCGCAAAAGAGTATCTGCTCCAAGAGACGGTGGAGCCTGCAAAGAGGCTCGGACACTTCGCTGGGTACTCGATCGGTGCCGCTGCCCTGTGGGCGGTTGCACTGGTCCTGTTGTCAGTCGCCGGCCTTCGCGCGCTCATCGGAGTCATGCCTTCAGGGGCCTACTGGGAGGCTCTCGGCTATGTGCTCTTCACATTCGCGTTGGTGGGATTCGGTGCACTTCTGATCAAACTCGTTCCGGACCGAGGAGTTCATGACGTACCAAGCCAGCCACATGAATCAGGAGATCAGACATGACTGTTCAGAAGGCTGACCTTGAGGCAAAGCTCAGGGAGATCGAGGGGGTCGTCATCGACGTGGAGGAAGAAGCGAAGTCGAACATGGTCACAGTCGCTGTGGTGGCTGGTGTCATTGTTATCGGCCTCGTTGCTCTCGTCGTATGGCGCTCGAAGCGCTCGCGCATCCATGTCGAGGTATACAGGACGTGACGCCTTCGCTTCGAAACGTGCTCAGCCGCTGGTGGTGGGCCCGTTTTCATCCACTCACCAGATTCGGTTGGATGACCGCGACCTCAGGGAAGTCACGGACGTCGACCCAGACAATGGTCGGCATCGGACTTGTCGGTGCCGGACTCGTACTCAAACGGAGCAAGAAAAGGAAGATCCTCTATGGAGGGATCCTCGAGCCGGGGACGAACACGAGGATCAAGGTGTTTCTAGGCACAGACGTCATCCACGACGGACCTATCGGAGGCTGAAATGTATGGCGGAAACCAGAATTGGGTACGTATCGTCATTTGGGTGGTCGTTGCGATGATGGTCCTCACACTGATGGCTGCGCTTCTTCCGACGCTGGGATGACTCGAACGGGCGATGAATTCGTCGAGGGCGAGGCGTGTCTGCTTTCGGACCCGAAGGATCGCGAGTTCCTTATTACTCTCGATTCATCCAAGACCTTCCAATTCGACAGGGGAACGATTCCCCACGGGGACATCATCGGGTGCCCCGAAGGTTCAACCGTTCGGTCATCGAGGGGTGTACTCGTGGTTGCAATGCGACCGAGGCTCGCGGATCACGTTCTGCGGATGAAGCGCGGCGCGGCCGTCATGTATCCGAAGGACGCCGGTGCGTTGGTCACCTGGGCAGACATAGCGCCGGGATGTGTGGTGGTCGAAGCGGGAACTGGCTCCGGAGCGCTGACTCTCACCTTGTCCAGGGCAGTCGGTCCGGACGGGATGATCATCAGCGTCGAACGGCGCGAGGACCACGCGAAGCACGCAAGACGTCTCATCGAATCGTTCGCGGGAGCCGTGCCTGACAATGTCGATCTGAGGATCGGCGAGGTCGAGGAGGTTCTCATCGGACTCAAACCGGATCGGATCGTGCTCGACATTCCGGAGCCCTGGGATTGCGTGCCGATCGCCGCTGACGTGCTGTCGGGGGGCGGTGGCTTTGCGTGCTACCTGCCCACGGTCCCACAGGTCCAACAGGTGAGGGAGGCTCTGTCGGACTCCAGGTCGTTCAGCGGATCAGCGACATTCGAGATCTTGATGCGATCCTGGACGGTCGAGGGTCGAAGTGTGAGGCCTGATCATCGCATGGTCGGTCACACGGGCTTCCTGACCGTCTCACGCAAGTCACTGCGTGAACCAGCGGTGGGATCGACTGCCCAGCCCGCACTATGAGATGAGGCCTGCCCTCGCATGGGGGCTGGACCTCATCGAACCGCAGGCGGTTCTACGGTTCGATGTAGATACATTCTCCCGGGCACTCCTCGGCAGATTCAACGACCAATTCCATCTGATCATCGGCGAAGCTTGCCATGCCTTTCGCACCTTCGGGATTGTCCTCTGATTCGGCAAAGATCTTGTCGCCTTCCTTCACGTATGCGAGCCCGTCATCGAGCATCACGAACACGTCAGGCGCGATCTCTTCGCAGAGTCCGTCGCCGGTACAAAGATCCTGATCGATCCAGACCTTCATCTTCTTTCCTTTGTGAGAGTTCTCGTCGGGCTCACTGCAATGAACGCCGGCGTCAATCTAGCGGCGGAACGTCCGATATTGACAGATTCGTGTCCTACACTCGAATCGAGGGAACACGCGGCGATCGACTGGTTGAGGAGGTCGAGATGTCAGAGACAGAGACATCAGGGAATCGGCCAACAGTTCAGATGCTCGAGGAGGAGATCGCCGTGCTGCGGCGCAGGCTTCACGACGCACCTCGCCGGGTACGTCTCCTCGAAGAGCGCCTCCTCGACGTTCGCAATCAGCTGGCGCAGGTCACGAACCAGAACGAGAAGCTTGCAACTGTTCTGACCGAGACGCGCGAACAGCTTGCACTCCTGCGGGACGAGGTCGAGAAACTGACCGCGCCGCCGAATCCTTTTGGCACCGTGATAGGTATCAACGTGGATGGGACGGTCGATGTACTGGCTTCCGGTCGAAAGCTGAGGGTCGCGGTCGAACCGACGGTTGAGATCAAGGCACTTGAACGCGGCCAGGAAGTCATTCTGAACGAGGCTTTCAACATCGTCGACGTGCGCGCCTTCGAATCGACCGGTGACATCGCAACCATCAAGGAGTTACTCGGTGAAGATCGTTTGGTCGTGCTTGGAAGGGGCGATGAGGAGCGCGTTGTGACGCGCGGGGCGCCCGTCCACGAGGTGTATCTGAGAGCCGGCGATCTCGTCAGATTGGATACAAAGACCGGGATCGTCCTTGAGAGGCTCGCTCGGCCCGAGGTCGAGGAACTGATCCTCGAAGAGGTCCCAGATATCACCTATACGGACATTGGTGGTCTCGACACGCAGATAGAGACCATCCAGGACGCTGTTGAGCTTCCGTACCTCCATCGTGAACGCTTTGAGCTGTACAGCTTGCAGGCTCCAAAGGGTGTGCTGCTCTATGGGCCCCCCGGATGTGGCAAGACACTTATCGCCAAAGCGGTCGCCAACTCTCTTGCAAGGACTGTTGCCGAAAGCACAGGTTCGGCCGATACGCGTTCGTACTTCTTGAACATCAAGGGACCCGAGCTGCTCAACAAGTACGTTGGGGAGACTGAACGCCAGATTCGTTTGATATTCCAACGGGCGAAGGAGAAATCGGATGAGGGCGTGCCGGTGATCGTGTTCTTCGACGAGATGGACTCGCTCTTCCGGACTCGTGGAACCGGCGTGTCGTCGGATGTCGAATCGACGATCGTTCCACAGCTACTCAGCGAGCTCGACGGCGTCGAGTCTCTCAAGAACGTCATAGTCATCGGAGCATCGAACAGAGAAGATCTCATCGACCCCGCGATCCTCCGGCCTGGGAGGCTGGATGTGAAGATCAAGATCGAAAGGCCAGACGAAGATGCAGCCCGAAAGATCTACGCGATCTACCTCACCAAGGGCCTTCCCTACGACGAGTCCGAGATCGAAGTGTTTGGGTCCATCGAGGCCTTCCTCGCGAACGCGGTAGACAAGACCGCGGAAGCAATGTTCACCGAGGGCCCACAGAATCGCTTCCTCGAGGTCACCTATGCCAATGGAGATCGTGAAGAGCTCTACTTCAAAGACTTTGCATCAGGGGCGATGATCGAGAACATCGTACGAAGAGCAAAGAAGGACGCCATCAAAAGGGAGATTGCAGCCGGCACACGAGGCTTGAAGCTTCAGGACCTCCTCAATGCCGTTCAACAGGAGTTCCGGGAGCATGAGGATCTGCCGAACACCACGAATCCGGATGATTGGGCACGTATCTCCGGCAAGAAGGGTGAGAGAATCGTGTATGTGCGAACGCTCATCGAGGGTGACGGGGAGCAACGCGCCATTGAGGGCGTGTCGCCGGGCCAATACCTCTGATCATGACTGAACCTCAGGTCCTCGGCACAGAGGTCGAGTATGGGATAACGATCACGAATGATCCTTCCTTCAATCCTGTAACCGCGTCTGCTGCAGTGGTCGATGCTCACGCAGAGGGCGCCGACCGCATCAGATGGTCCTACGACGATGAGTCTCCTGGACGCGACGCGAGGGGATTCTCCCTGCGCGAGACGCCGATCGATGAGACGGACTCGGGATTGGTCAACGCGGTGCTTCACAACGGGGCGCGCCTCTATGTCGATCACGCCCATCCGGAATACTCCACGCCGGAGTGCGCAGACCCACTCGAAGCAACGTTGTACGACAAGGCTGGCGAACTCATCATGTACAAGGCGTCAAGTCGTGTGAATAGATCTCTCAGAGATGGCCAACGGATGCTGATTCACAAGAACAACTCTGATGGAAAGGGCAATTCATACGGGGCACATGAGAACTATCTCGTACCGAGATCGGTGCCCTTCGGTGAGATCGTGCACCAGATGACGACCTTTCTCGTCTCCAGACAGATCCTGACGGGGTCAGGGAAGGTGGGCTCGGAGCATGGGCGGCCGACGGTTCCGTATCAACTCACGCAACGTGCAGACTTCTTTGAAGAGGAAGTCGGTCTCGAAACCACGCTGAAGCGCCCGATCGTGAACACGCGCGACGAACCCCACGCCGACCCCGCAAAATACAGAAGACTGCATGTCATCTTCGGGGACGCGACGATGTCCGAGGTTCAGACGTTCGTCAAACTCGGTTCGACGTCGCTCATGCTCATGGCACTCGCAGATCAGGCCCTCGGTGAGCCGATTCGATTGATCAAACCCGTTGAAGCCATCACGAGGGTCTCCCATGACACCTCGGGCGACGCTTCTCTCCACCTTGTCCACGGCGAGCGCACGACTGCCACAGAGTTGCAGTGGCAATACCTGACACACCTCGAGGAGTACGTCGGATCCTCCGACCTGCTGCCCGCATACAAACAGGTGCTGACGGAGTGGCGCGCACTTCTCGAGGATCTGACCCTGGGATATGCAGCCGTCGCTGATCGCTTGGATTGGGCGGCGAAGCTGTCGATCATGGAAGCATTCCGTGAACGCGACGGGCTTGATTGGTCCGATCCGAAGTTCGCGCTCTTGGATCTCCAGTACCACGACATTGATCCATCCCGCGGGTTGTATCACCGTCTTGTAGCGCGCGGAGCCATCAGGCGGCTGTTCAGTGATGAAGAGGTCAAGGTTGCCGCATCGTCGCCGCCCCCAACGACCCGCGCCTGGTTCAGGGGCGAGTGTCTGAAACGGTATCCCGATCAGGTCGTGGCGGCGAACTGGGACTCGCTTGTGTTCGACATCGGTCGATCGACCCTTGTTCGTGTCCCTATGATGGAACCACTTCGAGGGTCGAGGGCCCTCGTCGAAGAACTGTTGGATGCAAGTCCAGACGCAGCCACGCTGATCGACAACCTCGGAGAGGCCGATGACTGAACGCGAAAGACGATCGAAGACGAGCAAGGTCCCCCAGGAGGACGCCCAGGACGCACCGCAAGCGAGGGGCGAGGAAGTTGCAGAGAAGATCGACGATCTGCTCGACGAGATCGACACCGTGCTCGAGGAGAATGCCGAGGAGTTCGTCAAGAACTATGTCCAGAAGGGCGGCGAGTGAACTCTGAAGGGGTCGGGATCGGCCCTCTTCGGATCGGTGAGCCGATCGATGCCGGGTCGTTCATGTCGGTCCTCGAGCATCGTGGACTCGTCCCGGAGTGGCGATTCGATACCCCTCCGAAGGATGCGATACCCGAGGCGACCACGGTCCTCGCGCTGACCTGGGCAGATGGCGTGCTCATGGCTGGTGATCGGCGAGCAACGGCAGGAAACCTGATCGCGCATCGACGCGTTCGCAAGGTCTATCCAGCGGACGAATACTCAGCCGTAGCAATCGCGGGTACGGCTGGGATGGCAGTGGAGCTCATCAAGCTCTTCCAGACGGAGCTCGAACATTACGAGAAGATCGAGGGGTCGCGGTTGAGCCTTGAAGGCAAGGCCAACTTTCTCGCTCGCATGATCAGGGGGAATCTTGCTCTCGCTTTCCAGGGTCTCGTGGTGATTCCCCTGTTCTGCGGTTTCGACGAAGTCGACCACTCCGGAAGGTTGTTCTCTTTCGATGTCGTTGGAGGTCGATACGACGAGCTCAGCTATGCGACAACCGGATCCGGTGGTGGAGAGGCGAAGTCCTTCCTGAAGTCAGAATGGAAGCCGAGCCTCGACCGCGCAGCGGCACTGTCGATGGCTGTCGAAGCGTTGGTCGCTGCGGCAGAAGAGGATGCTGCGACAGGGGGTCCAGACCTCAAACGAGATATTTATCCGAACATCGTGACCGTGACCAGGGAAGGCGTTGATGAGGTTTCTGACTCCGAATTGGCCCCGATTGCTGCGACCGTCGTCGAGGGACGCCCATGACCGTACCGTTCTACGTACCTCCGGAGCAGCTGGTCAAGGACCGTGCAGATTTCGCCAAGAAGGGCGTCGGCCGCGGAAGACCGATCGTGGTATTGCAGCTGGACGTCGGAATTCTGTTGATAGGCGAGAACTCTTCGCCATCGTTGCGCAAGATCGGCGAGATATACGACAGAATCGCTTTTGCTGGTGTTGGGCGTTTCAATGAGTTCGAGACCCTCCGTGTTGCCGGGGTGCGCTACGCGGATCTGAAAGGATTCTCGTATGCCCGCGACGATGTAACCGGCAAGAGCCTTGCGAACGCATACAGCCAGACGCTCGGTCAGATCTTCAGCCACGAGGTCAAGCCCTATGAGGTTGACATCATCGTTGCAGAACTCGGTGTCGAGATGGATGGGGACAAGCTCTTCCGTGTGCAATTCGACGGAACGCTGCGCGACGCAGAGCGAACTGCCGTCCTCGGTGCAGGTGAGGATGCCATCGCCGAGTCCGTCAAGGATTCCTGGCGTCCGGACCTCTCGTTGAGCGAGGCGATTCGACTCGCTACCACCTCCATAGAGCAGGTGGAGGATCGTCGCATCGACGCGACCGCCTGGGAGACAGGCTTTCTGGACCGGGCGGGAGAGAGGCGGACCTTCCGCAGGGTCACCGTTGAGGAATTCGAAGACGCACCGGAGCAGTAGTTCCTCGAGGAACCCGGAAGCGGTTTCGTGTTGTACGCTGAAATCGTGCAACGAAGAATTTTCGGGATCGAGACCGAGTACGGAGTCACCTGTGTTCTGCGCGGGCAACGGCGTCTCTCACCAGACGAGGTAGCGCGCTATCTCTTTCGTCGTGTCGTGTCGTGGGGGCGTTCATCGAACGTCTTTCTCGAGAACGGGTCACGGCTCTACCTCGATGTGGGCAGCCATCCCGAGTACGCGACACCGGAGTGCGACAGTCTCCATGACGTTGTTGCGCACGACAAGGCAGGGGAGCGCATACTCGAAGGACTCGTCGAGTCTGCGGAGCGCCGTCTGGCGGAGGAGGGGATTCGGGGAGACATCTACCTGTATCGAAACAACACGGATTCAGCCGGGAACTCATACGGGTGCCACGAGAACTACCTCGTCAGGCGACAGGCGGACTTTCAGCGGACGATCGACACCCTGATTCCCTATCTCGTTACGAGACAGATCTGGGCCGGGGCAGGGAAGCTGCTCAACACAGCAAGAGGCACCGTGTACAGCCTCGCCCAGCGCGCAGAGCACATATGGGAGGGTAGTTCGTCTGCAACGACCCGATCGAGACCGATCATCAACACGAGGGACGAACCACACGCCGATGCAGAGAGATACAGGCGTCTACATGTGATCGCAGGCGACTCGAACATGTCTGAATACACGACGTATGTCAAGGTCGGGGCCACGGTCGCTCTCCTCCAGATGCTCGAGGATGAGGTGGTGTTTCGGGATCTCACGCTCGAGAACCCGATCAGGGCAATCCGTGAGATCAGTCACGACATCACATGCAGGCGGCGAGTCAGGCTTGCAAACGGACGAGAACTCTCTGCACTCGACATCCAGTGGGAGTACCTCGAACGCGTGATGAGATATGCGCGTATCTCGGGAGTGGCACCTGAGATCGAAAGAGCGATCTCGATGTGGGAGCACCTGCTCACGGGCCTTGAAAAGGATCCGATGACGCTCCATGGCGAAGTCGATTGGGTAGCGAAGCGTCACCTCATGGATCGTTACATTCTCAAGCATGATCTTCCCCTGTCTTCACCCAGGCTTGCACTCATCGACCTCAACTACCACGATGTCAATCGCAAGCGGGGCCTCTTCTACAAGATGCAGGACGCAGGGTTGATGGATAGGATCGTCACAGATGATGCCATCAATGAAGCGATGGTTCGACCCCCAGCCACCACTCGTGCCCGTCTCCGAGGCGAGTTCATCAAGGCCGCAAAGGCGAAACGTAGAGACTTCACCGTCGACTGGGTGCATCTCAAGCTGAACGATCAGGCTCAGAGAACGGTGCTGTGCAAGGATCCGTTCAGGGCGTACGACGAACGAGTCGATCGGCTCATCGAAAGTCTCTGACGGTACTTCCACACGGGCACCGCGACCTATACGCTGACAGCGATGCAGAAGGTCATAGAACGAATCCTGAATCTCCTTGCATTCCTCCTCACCGTTGGAAGGCCGGTGACCGCGGACGAGATCCGAAACACTGTCAAGGGTTACGACCAACCCGCAGACGAAGCGTTCCGGCGAACGTTCGAGAGGGACAAGGATCTCTTGAGAACGCTCGGTGTGCCCATCGTGCTTCGTCACACCGATATCTGGGAAGTCGAGCTTGGCTATGTCGTCAGGGCTGAGGACTACGCCATAGCCGATCCCGGGTTCACCGATGAGGAGCGGTCGGCTCTTCTGCTTGCAGCCCAAGCGGTTCGTTTTGGGGGGCAGGCGACAGAGGCTGCGGCGATCTTCAAGCTCGGCGGTGCAGTATCGTCCTCAGGTGCCGCGATCGCCGCCGATCTGGGACATGATCTTCAGCTCCTTGGCGATCTCTTCGGGGCGGTCTCCGAGCGCCGGCGCGTCTTGTTCACGTACAACGATCGACCGAGGACCACACAGCCCTACGGACTCGGTCACCGCTTCGGGCATTGGTATCTCCTGGCTCCCGAGGCCTACGCGCCTGACGTCATCAAAGCCTTCAGACTCGATCGGATGCGAGAGATCAAGATCGACGATTCTGCTGAGATGTTCGAACGTCCCGCCGGGTTCGAACCTCGGAAGGCACTTCCGGAGTTCGCTCGACCCTCCGAGGCGAGCGACCCGATCGCGAGAGTTCGCTTCGATTCCGATGTTGCCGACATCGCTGCACGCCAGGCTGTTGGTGCTGTCGAGGTCTCAAGAACCTCCCACTCCGTGACCATTGATCTGCCGGTGACTTCCGAATCAGGCTTTATTGGATGGATGCTCGGGTTCGACGACAAGGCCGACATCGTATCGCCGCCGGAACTCGTGGAATCGTTCCTCATTCACGTTGGTGTCCGCACATGACGTCTGACCGGACTGCACAGCGGTTGTCGCGGATCTTGTCGATGCTTCCGTGGGTGATCGAGCACGATGGTGCCGAGATCGATGAGATCATCACCCGTTTCGGATATAGGAACAAAGCCGACCTCATCAAGGATCTCCACCTCGTGTTCGTGACAGGGCTTCCCGGCTACGGGCCCGGAGATCTGATCGATGTCGATGTCTTCGAGGATGAGGTGTTCATCGATGCCGCGGACTACTTCTCGCGGCCCATGCGTCTCACGGCACCTGAGGCTCTTGGATTGCTGGCCGCCGGGATGACGTTCATCCAGTCCGAGAATGCTCCTTCCGCGCTGGTATCGGCAGTGGACAAGTTGACCACTGCTGTCGTGCCAAACGCCGAATCCTTCGTGTACTTCGACGTCCCGACGCCGGAGACTGTGGCGTTGCTCAGGGGTGCGATCGAACGCTCCCACGTCGTCCGGATCACCTATGTCGCCCTTGCGACGAACGAACGCACCGTGCGCGACGTTGAGGGTCGGTCGGTGCTCTTCAACCTCGGAAACTGGTACTTGTCCGGCATCTGTCGTCGGGCCGGTGCCGAGCGTGTCTTCAGGATCGACAGGATCGCCGACATCGAGGAACTCGGGGAGACCTACGAGCGCGACGATGGCGAGATCGACGGAATGGTTCGCTACCGGCCCTCAGACGCTGATGTCCATGTGAGCTTCACGACCGACGCAGCTTCGGATTGGGTTGCCGAGTACTACCCCGTGAGTGCGGACCGGAACGATGACGGATCGACGAGAATCACGATGTCGGTTTCAGATCCTTTGGTCGCGGCGCGACTCCTGATCAGACTGGGGTCGGCAGTGTCAGATATCGAGGGTACCGAGGTGATCGAGTCGATTGATGCCCTCCGCTTGCGCATACGCGCGCGTTATGAAACCCCAAGATGACTATGTGATGAATAGTCCTTTACTCGCCCATCCAAATGCCGATGTCTGTATGGACGCTGGTAAATGGAGTGGCGATGACAACCATCAGGACAACCTGCCAAGGCTGCGGAGACGTAGAACTGTCCACTGCGGAGATTGCGCTTGAGCTGACCGGTGCGGGTGATGCCGGCTCCTACCGCTTCTCCTGCCCGAACTGCATGGCGATACAGGTGAGGCCTGCGACCAGAAGGGTCGTGAGCATCCTCCTCGCAACGGGTGTCACGTATGAGATCACTCTCGCTGCTGCACCCATCACAGAGGCGGAGATCGATCGGTTCGCCGAGATGCTCGATGGCGACGAATGGTTCGACAGGTTGACGACAGCCAGTTGACAAGGAAGTTCTCAGTCTTCAGTTCTTGGTCTTCAGTTCTTGGTCTTCAGTTCGAGCGCCCCTGATGGCGCGGATGGCTGAAGACTGACGGCTGTTCTACCATCGGCCCATGGGATCAATTGGATTCGGGGAGATCGCGCTCATCGCAATTGTCGCGCTGCTCGTGTTCGGCCCTGATCGTCTCCCCGAGCTTTCGAAGAAGGCCGGCGAGCTGATGGCCAGAGCGAGGGAGGCAACAAGATCGTTCACCGATGCCATCGACAACGAGTTCGATGAGGGCATGTCACCGATCCGGTCACTCAAAGCGGAGTATGAGGCGACCAAGGACGAGCTGACGAGCGCTGCTGGCACCGTCCTGGATCTCGATACGGTGATGGGACCCGTTGACGCGGCCAAGCCAAAGGTCACGGACGAGTCCTCGGAGTCCAAGGAAGAGGACGTCGAGTGACAGTCGACCGTATGGCGATCCGAGGTCATCTCGAGGAGCTGCGCTCACGACTCTTCAAGGCAGTCATTGCTGTGACGGTTGGCACGGTCGTCGCGTTCTTCTTCCATGAGCGGCTGCTCGAGCTGATAGTTGAGCCCTACTCCCTGTCCGTCGGAGAGGAAGCACTTCCGTTCTTCAAGGTAACCGATGCGTTTTCCGCTGTGATGCGCATGAGTCTTTTCGGCGGTATGGTGCTCGCATCCCCTGTGATCCTCTATCAGTTGTGGCGTTTTGTAGCGCCTGCGCTGTCAAAGAGGGAGAAGCGCTGGGCGTATCCGCTCTCAGGTGTATTCGCGTTGTTGTTCGTCCTCGGTGTTCTCGTCGGGTACATTGCGCTCGAGCGTGGATTGGTGTTCTTGCTCGACTTCGGTGGGGAGTCCCTGCAGCCTTTGATCGGGATCGATGCCTACCTGAAGTTTGCTACGCGGTTCATCCTTGCATTCGGGATCGCATTCGAGTTTCCGGTGTTTCTCTTCGCTGCCGCCGCAATGGGGTTCTTGACCAGCAAGACACTTCGTTCGAACCGGCGCTGGGCTGTGATCATCATTCTGATGGCTGCAGCAGTAATCACGCCTTCCGGTGACCCCATGACATTGCTCATGCTTGCAGGTCCGCTGTATCTGCTCTTCGAGCTCTCGATCCTGGCCATCCGCTTCATCCTCAGAAAGTGAGGATGTGAAGTGCCAACCCTGGAGAAGTTCCTCTCAGGGCTGCCGTTCACCCCTGACCCCTTCCAGGTCGAAGCTCTGCGCTCCGTTCGATCGGGCAGATCCGTCGTCGTTACCGCACCAACAGGCGCGGGTAAGACCCTGATCGCGGATGGATCGATCACTCTCACGATGAGAGAAGGTCAACGTTCCTTCTACACGACGCCAATCAAGGCCCTGTCGAACCAGAAGTTCAATGACCTGATCGTCGACCATGGACCTGAGAAGGTCGGACTTCTCACTGGTGACAACGTGATCAACGGCGATGCGCCGATCATCGTGATGACCACCGAAGTGTTGAGAAACATGATCTACGAACGATCAGATGCCCTCAACGACCTCGGCCTCGTTGTTCTCGACGAAGCCCACTATCTCGCGGATCGTCACCGCGGGTCCGTGTGGGAGGAGATCATCATTCACCTACCGACGCGGATCAAGATTCTCTGCCTGTCTGCAACGATTGCCAACCCTGCTGAATTCACAGATTGGATCAGGCAACGCCGTGGCGAGTGCGACCTGGTTGTCGAGACCGAGCGTCCTGTTCCTCTGACGTCCATGTACATGTGGCGCGACAGACATCACGAACGCCAGATCGTGATGGCGCCGGTGTTCGGAAGCAACGGCCGTGCAAACGCAGCTGTCTCGAGGATGCTGAGCCCGACCAGGGGGAGAAACAGGCGGTTCTCGACGCCGCGCCGTGTCTCGGTGGTTCGCGAACTCAACCGAGATGGTCTCCTTCCATGTATCTACTTCGTCTTCTCGCGAAAGGGGTGTGACCAGACTGCCCAAGAGGTTGCGAGTGCCGGTTTCGATTTCACGACAGCGGTCGAGCGTGATGAGATTCGAGCGATCGCGCAGCGACACGTCAAACATCTCAGTGCTGAGGACCTCACCGTTCTCGGGTACGAACGATGGCTCAGTGTCCTTGAGCGCGGTGCAGCATCACATCACGCTGGCCTGATCCCTGCCTTCAAGGAGACGGTTGAGGAACTCTTCCTCCGGGGACTCGTGAAGGTCGTGGCCGCGACTGAAACCCTTGCCCTTGGAATCAACATGCCGGCGAGAACGGTGGTTCTCGACTCGCTCAGCAAGTTCAACGGTGAAAGCCACGAGCTCTTGATGCCGAGCGACTACACACAGTTGACGGGCAGAGCCGGCCGTCGAGGTATCGATTCCGAGGGTACGGCAGTTGTATTGTTCAGCTCCTACGTTCCGTTCGAACGTGTTGCGGCGATTGCCGCCAAGGGCTCCAACCCGTTGCGATCGTCGTTCTCGCCGACCTACAACATGGCGGTGAATCTGATTGCAGGATACGACAAGGAGACCGCCCACGGTTTGCTCAACGCTTCCTTTGCGAACTTCAGCGAGACCCAAAGACTCGGACGTCTTCGGGAGAACCTCGAAGATCGAAGGGGCGACCTGGAGACCTTCCGCAGCGCCGCGACCTGTGAACGCGGTGACATCTGGCAGATCACTGACCCTGGGTCGAAGGCTCCCATCAAGAAGGTTGACGCGAAGCTTCTCCGGCCGGGAACAGTGATCGAAGTTGCAGGCGATCAACTCGTATTGCTCGGTAGGTCGTGGGGCGGAGGGCAACCGAAGCTCTCCCTGGCGGACGTTGCCGGAAGACGGAGCATGATCAGAACCCGAGATCTCCCCTCATCGGCAGTCGTACTCGGCGAGATCTCTCTTCCGACGCCGCAACGCCCCGGAGATCCCACGTATCGCAAGGAGGTCGGTTTCCTCCTCGAAGCCTTCGTCCCACTGCAAGAGCCCACCACTCTGTTCCCGGGAAACGAGGAAGGTGGCGTGCTTGGATGCCCCGATATCGATACCCACGTCAAGTGGTGTGAGAGGGCGAGACGGGCAGAGCGCGACATCAGACGTCTCGAACGTCGTCTCGACCGGTCGAGAACGAATGACATCGGCCTTGAGTTCGATCGCCGTACCAAGGTACTGGGCGACACCGGACATACGACGAACTGGGGATTGACCGTACGTGGGATGTCTCTCAGGCGCCTGTACAACGAGCTCGATCTGCTTCTTGCCGAAGCTCTGCAGGTCGGCGTGTTCTCAGACCTTTCCGCTGCCGAATTCGGTGCCCTCGCATCGATATTCACCTACCAGGCGAGAGGCGGCGAAGTGTCCGAGATGCCTCGTATCTCATTTGCTGCTGATCCGATCTCCCGGGTGGGGGAGCTTGCCGCCGCCATTGCTGACCTGGAGAGGCGGGCTGGACTCGTCGAGACACGGTATCCGGACGTAGGGCTCGTCGACTCGATACACGCATGGGCCAGTGGCCTCGATCTCGTGGATATCTTCGACGCCGAAGATCTTCGCGCTGGCGACTTTGTCCGGTCGGCAAGGCAATTGCTTGATCTTCTTCGCCAGATACGGGACGGATTTCCAGACCACGCGCCTGTCGCTGGCGAGGCGCTCAGACTGATCGACAGGGGAATCGTCTACGCAGGAGTCCCGCATTGAGCTGGTTCGGTGTCGTGAATCCCGCTGCAGGGCGGAGAGGATCTCCATACAATGAGGTTCTGGCCGTTTCAAGCGAAATCGGTCTGGACGCAGAATTCGTCGAGTCCACATCGCCGAGCGACGTCATTCTGCGAATCTCTGATGCCCATGCTGCCGGGCACCGCCGCTTCATCTCCGTTGGGGGCGATGGAACCGCCCACCTCGTACTGAACGCGATCATGCAGGCGACTGGTGATGAACGTTGTGTGCTCGGAATCGTGCCAGCGGGTTCGGGAAGCGATTTCGTGCGGACCTTCGGACACAGGCGCGGAGTGAGACCCGGTCTCGAACGGATTGTCGACGCTGATCTGTACACGGTCGATATCGGTACGGCGAGCGGTTCGTTCGGGAACACGTACTTTCTCAACGCCCTCAACCTCGGTGTTGCCGCTGCATCAGCGGCAACTGCGAACCGCCTTCCCCGCCGGGCCGGCTCTGCTCGGTACACGACGGCCTTCTGGATTGCATTGTGGCGCTTTGCCAGCGGGCCGATCATCGCGACGGTCGATCGACACCGGTTCGAGGGTGAGGCAATCAACGTCGTGGTCGCCAATGGCCAGTTCTTTGGAGGCGGACTCAATATTGCGCCGCGATCGGTCCTCACAGACGGGAAGATGGATGTGCAGATCTTCCGTGGCCCCCGGCGACAGGCATTTGCCATCATGCCTCGGGTCCTCAGGGGAACGCATCTCACCCACAGAGGCGTGCAACGGTATTCAGGCTCTTCGATTCGGGTGGAAGTCCCCGATGATTGGCCCATCGAAGCAGACGGCGAGATCATCGGAAGGGGAAGCGTCACCATACATGTGATCCCTGAGGCGATCGACGTCGTGATCTGATGACTATCTGGAAATCGACCTGTCAAGTCCGCGTTTCGAGGACAGATTGAACTGTTACGCGAATTCGGTATGCTCCGCGCCGAGAACTAGAACCGAGAGGCACATGACCACCGACAACCCCAGAGAGGTCGAGGACCTCGACACCGAGGATGCAGAGGCCTCGGACAACGATTCAGGGAACGATGAACCAGACGCACCCGAGGCCCTCGACGAACTCGAGGCTGAAGAACTCGAGATGCTCACCGAAGACGAGACGAACGAAGCGATCGTCGTCGATGAGGCCGCGGAGATGCGGGCGATCCGCCGCGCCGAGATCGCAATGGAGACCTCCGATGTCGACGAAGCTGCATCCGACGAATTCGTTTGTTCGATCTGCTTCCTGGTCAAACGACGAAGCCAGCTTGCCGCGAAGCGAAAGATGATCTGTCTCGATTGCGCGTCGTGAGGAACAGGCGTTGATCCCTGCCTCAAGTTGATCACCGCGTGCGCCGACACTCCTCGTATGGAACACTCCGGTATGCAGGTGCTCGTCATCGTCCCGACCTACAACGAATTTGAGAACATCGAACTGATCATCGGGGCGGTTCGATCTCTTGGCTACGACATCCTCGTCGTCGACGATGGGTCTCCCGACGGAACTGGCAGGATCGTTGATGCTCTTGCGTCACGCGACGATGGAGTCCGTGTTCTCCATCGTCCGGAGAAGGCGGGATTGGGGCCTGCCTATGCTGCCGGATTCGAGCAAGGGCTCGAATCCGGCTACGAGATCCTCTGCGAGATGGACGCAGACTTCTCCCACGACCCTGATGACCTCACGCGCCTTGTTGATGCTGTCGAGGCTGGTGCGGACCTCGCCATCGGGTCGCGATACGTGGCTGGTGGCGGAACTCAGGGTTGGTCCCGATACAGAGAGGCGATCTCGCGTGGAGGCAACGCCTACGCAGCGATGATGCTCGGTCTCAAGGTGAAAGACGCCACAGCAGGGTTCAGGGCGTTTCGGGACACCGCATTGCGCAAGCTGAATCCCTCCTCGTGTCAAGCATCTGGCTATGGATTCCAGGTCGAAATGGCATGGAGAGCCAGAAGAGCGGGGCTTGAGATCATTGAGATTCCGATCACCTTCAAGGATCGGGAGCACGGCGAATCGAAGATGAACGGGAGGATCGTGGTCGAAGCGATGCTACTCGTCACCAAGTGGGGTCTCAAGAGTCGCTTCCCGTCTCGGCGAAGCTGAAGGACCAGCCAACACGAGCGGCACTGTCGTCGAATACCGTCGCCGACGGAAATTGCAGGCCGCGGGTAGCAGATCTGCATTGAGCCTTCCGGGCACGGGCCTTCTAGCAATACGCGCTGGCTACGCTCGCCCTCATGATTGTTTGCGCGCGCTCTGCGGTCAACGGCGATGTCTTTCGCCTTGTGTCCTTGTACAGGGAGATGGAATCTGAGCAGACGGTCCGCAAACCGATCTGGGCGCTGACCGACGGACTCGACGAGCGTTTTGAGCTCTCGTTGTCCCGTGCGATCGAAGATTCGGAGTCGTTCGTCCTCGCTGGCGAGATCGACGACGTGATTGTCGGATTCCTCTGGGCGACCATCGAGCCGATGCTCGGAAGGGCACATGGATCGACTATCGGACGAATGCGGCTCATATATACCGAGCCTGAAGCTCGAGGAGTCGGTGTCGGTCATACGATGCTCACTGAGGCGATGAAGATTCTCAGAACCCACGGTGTCCGTCACTTCGACGCCCCCGTCGGACC